>CBFIGU010000013.1:0-37849 GCA_965662165.1 Psychroflexus sp. | reverse complement strand
CATAATTCCCTATATAGCTCGCTGTATTCACACGACCCGCTGCATCTACTGTTCTCGTTGCTTGAGGGCCATACGCAAAATCATCATCTCCATTTACATTCGCATCGGTATTGGCAAACTGGTAAAACTCATTGGCATCTGAACAGCCATCGCCATCTGAATCCAAGTCTAGAAAGTTAGGTGTTCCATCACTATCAGTATCTAAAGGAGTTAATTCGCCGTTAGCTGCAAGAGGTACACCATTGGCATCTACGCCGCCTAGTATGCTACCATTGGCTCCAATCAGCGCAGGGTCTATTCCCGCTTCAATAGCATCGTATACCCCGTCGTTGTCCGAATCCAGGTCTAAGTTATTCGTAATCCCATCGCCGTCGGTATCGGCAGTAGCTTCGTCAGCATCTAGTATTCCGTCGTTATCTTTGTCTAAATCACAAGGATCGAGTATACCATCCCCATCGGTATCAGGTCCGAAAAGCACTTCTTTAGTAATGCTCTCTGTATAGATATAATCTTCACAAATTTGAGTTTTAGCACCTCGTCTATATAAGGTGGTTTCATTAATGGTATTTGGAGTATAGCTAGCTAAAGTTGCTCCTGGTATATTATTCCAGACCCCCGCATTATTAAATTGCCATTGGTATTCTATACTGGTACTTGTGCCTCCACTTGGTAGTGCTTGGTTTGTAATTTCTGAAGGCTGATAAGCACCACAATTACTTTCATCTCCTTGTATTTGGCCTGGGTTAGTTAAATTTTGTGTAACTGTTTTTGTAACACTATCCGTAAAGATATAGCTTGAACAAAGCGATGTTTTTACCCCTCTACGGTACTCTGTAGTTTCGGTTATAGTACCTGGGTCGTAAATGATATTTGTTGCTCCAGGTATATTTATCCAACCAGCAGTTGTTTTTTGTTGCCATTGGTACTCAGGGATGCCTGTACCACCAGATGGTAAGCTTATACTATTAATAATTGAAGGATTATACGCACCACATTCGTTTTCATCTGAACCTATTTCACCTGCGTTGGTAAAGTTTTGATCGTTCGTAACGGTTTTTATTACTGTATTGGTAAATATAAATGTGGCACATCCACTTCGTCTTGTACCACGCCTATACTCGGTTGTTTGTGAGATGGTACCCGGGTCATAAGTTGCCCCAGTTGCTCCTCCTATGTTAGACCAGCTTCCTGTGGTCCTTAATTGCCATTGGTATTGTGCAACCCCACCAGAACCTCCACTAGGGTTACCTGTGCTTGAAATAGCTAATGGGTCGTACGCACCACAATTAGATTCATTGCCTGAAATGCTACCTGGATTGGTAAAATTAGAAGTTACTTCTTTAATTACCTCCCCTGTAAATATAAAATTAGAACATCCGCTTCGTCTGGCTCCACGTCGGTAATATGTAGTTTGTGTAATGGTACCCGGATCATAGGTTGCGCCCGTTGCTCCTCCTATATTAGACCAACCTCCGGTAGTTCTAAACTGCCATTGGTATTGTGTACCCCCTCCAGAACCTCCGCTTGGATTACCGGTGTTTGAAATATTCGACGGATTATATGCGCTACAACTACTTTGGTTACCAGAAATACTACCTGGATTGGTAAAATTAGAAGTTACTTCTTTAACTACTTCATTGGAGTAAATAAAACCGTAATTGTTACAACCGCTTCGTCTCACACCTCGTCTGTAGCGTGTTGTTTGTGAGATGTTACCCGGGTCGTAAGTAGCTCCTGTTGCTCCGCCTATATTAGACCAGCCTCCTGTGGTTCTAAACTGCCATTGGTATTGGGCACCCCCACCAGAACCCCCACTTGGATTACCGGTGTTTGAAATAGTAGATGGGTTATAAGCGCCACAACTGGATTGATTACCTGAAATGCTTCCAGCATTGGTAAAATTGGACGTCACGTTTAAGGTAATTTGCCTCGTTGCTACACACCCATTCTCATCGGTTGCTACTACGGTGTAAACTCCCGCTTGTGCGGGTGTTATACTGTTGGATATTAAGACATCCCCATTAGAACTTCCAGAGGCAGAAAAACCATTAGGACCTGTCCATACATAGGAAGCTAATCCATTAGGATTAACCGATAGCCTTACATTTTGACCCTGACAAACGGTGGTAGAACAAATTTGTGCCCATCCGCCATTATCTACATTAATCTCACAAACCAGGTTAAGGTTGTTTACGGCTACGGTTTTAGTAACGGTATTGCTATACACAAAATCTCCACAACCGCTTCGTCTTGCACCACGTCGGTATTGGGTGGTTTGAGAAATTGTACCGGGGTCGTAAGTAGCTCCTGTTGCTCCACCAATGTTAGACCATCCTCCTGTGGTTCTAAATTGCCACTGGTATTGAAGTGTACCCGAACCTCCTGAAGCGCTAGAAGAATTAATAATATTAGATGGGTTGTAAGAATTACAATTGGTTTCATTGCCTGAAATACTTCCAGCATTGGTAACATTAGAGCAGTTAGAATACAGTCCAAACTCCCTAAATTGAAAGACTAAGTTTCTAGATCGAACTCTCCTAATCACTAAATCTACGTACTTAATTCCTTGTTTGGTACCTCCAAAACTGATTTGTTGAAATGAATTTCCTGTGCCTGTACCGTTAGTACCTGCAGCAACACTATTGCCTGGATGGTTGGATATGTTGTTATTATTAACATCATAAAGCCTAATATTATACAAGGCTGTGTGATGGTTAATTTGAACTCCACTGTCATGCCAAATCCGCCAGCCATCTGCATCAACGGGGGTATTAAAGGTAAACCTTATAATTAAGTTAGGGGATAGATTCCAATCAGCACCTCCTTGGTTATTAAAGGCTTCTGTTCCTAAATAATTTACAAACGTCTGACCTTGTCCATTTAAAATCCCATCGCGCAACCTATTTAAGGATGCATTGCTTACGGGTAATATATCAACATTTGAAGTAGCTCCATGATCTGCTGTGCTACCCGTTAAATTCATTGGCACAGGTCCTTGAATTCTTACTGCACTATTGGGTTTCAGGGTGTTGCCGTAAGTGTCATTATTGGCAAAAAAGTATAAGTATTCATCTGCTTCGTCATCAGCTGTTAGGGTTACAATAGGTGTTGGTGGTGTAACACTTACTGGAAACTCATCATAAGCTTCTAAAACATGAATCGCCAAAAAAGCAGGCGTGTTTTGTTGCTTTATTAAGTTATAGTCCAATAATGGATTATTAGCTATACTTTTAGTAGTAAAAATAAAACTTAAAATGTAAATTAGTACTAATAATGAACCCCTAGTTTTCAAGCTTTTTCATTTAAAATTTAGCCTACAAATTACCCTTCAAAAAGGCTTTTTTGATGTGCTCATTTTTAAAAAATAGCTGCTTTTTCTATAAATAAAGTACTCATAAAGCAACCAAACCTATGCTAACTTTATAAATAAGATGTTAATTAAAAAAAAAACACCTTCGTATATCGTTGGCGTTATGGAGGAGTGTACTCAACAAAGAATAAAAAGCTTTAGTATAGCGCATACTAGTATTATTTGTCTCAAATGCAAAAAAACATAAACAACTCCAAGATTTGTATTTTACCCAATTCTGTTTTCAACAACTTAAATTAAAAGCTAAAAAGTTAGGCGAAGGTTTTGAAACACTTTTAATTAAATAGTGTATTGTAGTTTATATAAACATTTTATATACAAATAATTAGCTCTATTAATTAAAATCTGACAACAGCACTTTAAGCTTGTCGGCATAAATAGGCGCGTAGGTAAAATGTAAACGATCTAAAGTATTTGGATTAAAATCTGGCTTTAAAAAATATTCTTTTTGTCTTGATAGGACGAGTATACAATTTACCTTATCTTTTACACTAGCATGTAGTGAGTTGCTCAGTTGCTCAAACAAGTTTAAAAGATAGTGTAGCTCTTGTTTCGGAAAATAGATGAACACTCTTGTTAAACCTATATTAGAGTGATGTAAACTTTTATTTAAAGGTTGTATTAAACTTTCTAATTTAGTAAATACAGTATATTGCTTTCCTAGCGTATGGGCCATCAAGTTTTGTTGAGTGTTAATAAAAAGATGGTCATTACTTAAAAGTATTAGATTACTTAAATTCTCGTTTATAGGTTTACGTTGTGGTTTTATGTGTGCGAGATTAGTGATGTTACTTTTACTTGGCATTAATTATTTTATTATAAACTTAGTTGTTCGCTTGTGTTTTTCATCCCCAATTTCCATAAAGTATACTCCTGTTTCTAGCATCTCTAAATTTAAGGTTTTATTTGCTGCTTGTATGTTCGTTTCTTGGTACATTAATTTACCAACTAAGTTGTAAATACTAAGCTTATCTAAGAGCATTGTACTCTGTATATTTACTACACCTTCGCTTGGGTTTGGATACACCTTCACATCATCTTTATTAAATAGTATTTGGCTCAGGTTTTCCATGCCAAAGCTTAAACTAAATCGGTTGTAAGCTGTACTTGCATTTATACTAGGGTCTATTGAAAAATTAACAGTGGTAATTCCTTCAGTTAATACATGAGTTTCGTTTAGATAATGGTCTATTAAAAAGGCTTCTGTATTGGCAGGTAAATTTTCAATGATAGCTTTAAAAACATAATCTGTATTTTGATATTGATTAATAAACAAACTTAAATCTTCATCAGCCGTAGGTAAACTGCGTTCTTCTATAGAAAGTAAAGAGCTTCCGTGTAAACGAGCAAGATTTTCGTCTAAGTTATTGGGTTTGGGTGCATCATTGGCATCAATGGCGTTGTTACCATGTTCTTTAAAGCGAATTAAAAAAGCATCGCGGGAAGTACTGTTTGCATTAAATGAAGCTTCATCATAAAGTAATAAATTTAAGGTAAAAACAGGGTCCACACTAAATACCTGATTGGGGTTTTGCACAGGGGCTTTTGCTGATTCTGAAAAAACAATACTCGGATCGCCGTTTCCATCGGCATAAAAAAAGGCCGCTTGGTAGGGTTGTAGGAACTTATTCATCGCTGATGGTACATTGGTTTCGTTTTCTAAAATACCGACCAGCACAAAGCCGCCACGCCCTCCTGGCTCTCCCACTGTTGGAGCTCCACCCAAAGTAGGGTCCCAAACAGCAACAAAGGGTTTAATATTACTAGAATTGTTGTACACCTCCTCTAAGTCTACCACCGTATGGTAAGGATTTCCAAGAAGAATAAAGTCATTTTCTTCTGTACCAAAACTTGCATCGTTGTACACTACTTGTCCGCGGGTTAATTCGCCGTGCGACCTAAGTACCGTTGTGCTTGGAGCGGATGAGTTGAAGCATATATCTACGTCCCTAGATCCCCTAATCATAAGACGTAATGGCTCACCCGCCTCAAGGCTTCTTGGGGAAGTGTTTTGTATTGGACTCCATGATATGTCAGCGTTATTGTAGACAAATAAAGAAGGATTACCTGAGGGTTGCCAATCAAACCCATTGGTGCCATCATTGGTTCCAGGTACTGGATTTTCTTGACCTATGCCGGTAATGTGCGTGCCAAATCCAGGATGTGGGTCATCGTCCCATGCGGTAGCATCTTCTTGCCAATTTTCCCGTACGCTTCCTAAACTGTTTACACTTGGCGATAGTAGCCTAAAAGCTCTTCGACCAGGAATAAAACGCTCGGTTTCTAATGATGCAGTCCCGCCAGAAGAAGGCAGTACTTGTGCTAATTGGGTGTTACTTCGGTTAAGCAAGCTAAGGTGGTTACCTCCGTTTAAGGTACCGGAAATAGACTCAAACGTGTCGGTGATACCAAGGTGACCTTCCAAGACATTTGTAATTCCGCCAGTCTTATTTAATACTACAAATCGGACGCTATCGCCAATTTGTAAAGTAGTATTGCGCTCTTTGAACCTAAAGGTATCGGTACTACTAGCCCTGGAAGTTCCCGAACCAATACGGAGTGTGGCATCATTAAAATTAATGACACCATTGCGGTTGTCTAAGCCGGCATCGACTACTACCTCTGCATCTCCAATAAAGCTTATGCTGCCTTCGTTTTCTACATCTTCGTTGGTGTAGAAAACGAAGTTTTCTCCAGCGCTCATTTGAGTCCCACTACTTACGTGCAACTGTGCGAATGCGCTAAAGCTACATAAAAACAGACCCATTTTAATATATTTCATACGTTCTATGTTATTTATTGTTCATATTCATTTTTACCCATGCTTCTATGTGCTCGACTGTCTTTAACTTCATTACAATCGTTAGGTCTTTGTCTAGCATAAAGTAACTGGGGGTTGCATATACTTGATAATCTAGTGCTGCTTTACCTTCCCATTTTTGATAATCGGTGGTGCTTATAAAAGGTAAGGGTGCGGCAAATTGTGCAAAATCCTGTGGGGTTTCATCTAAGGAAACCAAGACTACTTCTATGTTCTTGTTTTGTAGTTCGGGGTACATTTTAGCTATTTCAGGAATACTTTTTGTGCAATGACCACACCAACTTGCTGCAAATACCACCAGGTAATGATCAGCCTCTAGTTCGCTAAGTTGGTTAGCCGAAACGCCTTCAGGAAAATAGGTGTATTCTGTAAATACAATATCGGGGGCAGTTTGGCCAGTGGCCATGTTACCGTATTTGTGTAAACGTTTTTCTAAGTCGCTATCTAAGCAACTACAATCATCGCCTGCTAGTAACTTTTTACTTAAATACTCGCTAGAGGTAAACAGGCTTCGCTCTTCTAAGACTTCAAACAAGCGCGATGCCACTAGATTAAATTTCTCGTTATCTTCTTTAAGTTGTTCTAAGATACCATCTATGGATGTATTTAAATCAGCAAACACTTGCTCTAAACTGCCGCTGCTATTTTCTATAAACCAAATAGGGTTTTCGATAGCATCTTTAAGCAAACCGCTTTTGTACAAGCGCTGATCAGTAAAATCTAGTTGCCTGAGTGCTTCGCGTGTAGCAGGGATTTCCTCGGTACGGTATTGAGCTACCTGAGAAACACTAGCCAACAATTTACGGGTGGGTATGTACCAGCGGAGGTAGCTTTCGCTGGGTAACTCATTAAAAAAAGCAGCCTCTTTTTGATGAACCCGCTGAGTTTCACGCACAATGGCATTAAGGCTTTCTTTACTCTCTAAATTAAGTGTATCTGATGCGTATAAATTGTACAAAAACCTCCATGCACTTAGGGCTTGTTCTCGCTTGGGCTGTTCTGTTGTATAAGATTTAAAGGCAATATTTTCTTGTCCTTGGTTGAGTTGCCATTCCTGTGTATGTTGGTCTTCTTCAAGCTGAAGGGCTATCGACTCATTGGTTAAAATTACAATTTGCTGCTTGGCGTCTTCTACACTTAACAGCCCAATACCGTAATCTTGTTTGGTGAAATTTAATTTGAAATTTCCCGCTGCATCGGTTTGAGTGCTATCTATCACATAGGTTTCAAAATTAGTAAAACCTTTAAGGCGAAGACTTGTATTAGGCATACCTGCTAATTGCCCACTTATTTGTTGGGCTTTAGTTGTTGGTGTAATTACTAAAAATAAAATTAATACTGTCGTTATTGTTTTCATTGTTTTTCTGTCTTCTGTCGTCTGTGAACTGTGAATTCGTTGTTCGTTGTTCGTTGTTCGTGATTCGTTGTTCGTGATTTGTGACTAGTGATTTGTGACTAGTGATTTGTGTTTATTTTTTACATCGCATATCCAACATCTCATATCTAACTTCTTATATCTAACTTCTTTATTAAATTCCCCCGCCGCGGGGGGCTAGGGGGCTTCTAATACTTAAGGCAGCGGACAGATTCACCGCTAGCACGAAGGAAGGTGAACATACCGGCATTGCCACTACTGAAGTAGAAGTCCCAGACACTGGTGCCTGAAACGGTACTAGACCAATAGTTGCCGCTGGAGCCAACAGAGACGAGCCCACCAGTAATGTGGTAGCGGCGGCCTGCTACGGGCAATTTAAGGAGCGAGGCATAAGCACCGGCTGCGTCTTGGCTGCTCCAACTTAAACGTTCTGCATTCCACTCGGCTTCGGTAGGTAAACGATACCCACTTGGGCAAGGGTTGTTGGTACCGCCTATGCCCTGCCATAGATTGTCGTTTTGAGGGCTGCGCCAATCGAAAGGTAAAGCAGACGAAAGTATAAAATCACCATGGCCTGGCGTATCTGAGCTGCTAAGGGTGCTGGTGGTGCCCGAGTTGCGTTTCTCATGCCCATCGGCGGCTCTTCCCCATTGGTAGAGATCGCCGTAACTATCTGCATCGGTGCTAGAAGTAGCTACTTGGCTTGCGCCTAAATTTCTATCCATCCAGATTTGTCCTGTTGCTGGGTTATACACATCGGTTGGGCCAATGCTGTTACATGCTATCCACCTTACCCCATTGTAGGTGTCTAAACACTTTTTGTCGGTATTGTAAATAGTTAAGCCCTCGGCCGGGTTAGTGATGGCATCGCGTTGTGCGCTGGTTAATCGCGGAGGTAAAAAGCCGCGGTCGGTGGCGTCTAGCTCTAAAATGGCAGATGCATCGGGTTCAGTAGTGCCTACGGCTACTTGGGCCTTGGCGGTGTTTAAGCCTAGGATAAAAAGCAAGAGAAAGAGCCTCCCCCAGCCTCCCGAAACACCGGGACAGGCTCTCCCAAGGAGGGGAGTTTTTAGGTTTGTGGTTTTCATTTTTGTTTTCATTTGTTTTCGGTTTTGGGTTTTCTGTTTTGGGTTTTCGGTTGTGAACCGTGATTTGTGATTAGTGAACGGTTAGGCCCCCTAACCCCCAATACTTCGACTAAGCTCAGCACAAGAGGGGGGAATAAGTGAACAGTGAGTCTGTCGACTGTGTCTTGTGATTCGTGAACGGTGATCAGTGAACTGTCAACTGTCAAATTTCTTCTGTGAACCGTGGTTATTTCAAATCTCTTATTTCTCATCTCTTACTTCTTAATTCGTTGTTCGTGATTCGTTGTTCATGAACCGTGAACCGTGATTTGTGATCTGTCAACTGCGAGTTGTGATTCGTACTTATTTTCACATACCCACATTCCAAGAACCAGCAACCAAGAACCAGCATCCCAACATCTTATATCTAATTTCTCATCTCTTACTTCTTAATTCGATATTCTTTGTTCGTTGTTCGTGATTCGTTGTTCGTGATTTGTGACTAGTGACTAGTGATTTGTGTTTATTTTTCACATCCCACATCTCATATCTAACATCTCATATCTAACTTCTTATATCTAACTTCTTTATTAAATTCCCCCGCCACGGCGGGGTTAGGGGGCTTTAATCTTTAAGGCAACGGACGGAGCCAGCGCCAGCACGAGCGGCGGAGCCCACAGCAGTACCGGAACTTTTTAAGAGGAGGTACCTGGTAGAGGTGCCATAATCCGTACTAGACCAATAGTAGCCTTCGGAGCCAACAAGGAGAATCGAGCCATCCGTGTAAAGGCGCACGCCCGCCGAGGGCAACTTAAGCGGCGAGGCAAAAGCGCCGGCTGCGTTATTGCTGCTCCAGCTTAAACGTTCTGCATCCCACTCGGCATCGGTAGGTACACGATAACCTGCTGGGCAGGGGTTGTTGGTACCGCCTGTGCCCTGCCATAGATTGTCGTTTTGAGGAATGCGCCAATCGTAAGGTGAATTAGGTGCTACTATAAAATCACCATGACCGGGCGTATCTGAGCTGCTAAGGGTGGTGGTGGTGCTAGAGTTTCGCTTTTCATGCCCATCGGTTGCTCTTCCCCATTGGTAGAGGTCGCCGTAACTATCTGCATCGGTGCTAGAAGTAGCTACTTGGCTTGCGCCTAAATTGCGGTCCATCCATTCTACACCATTGGCGCCCAATACAGTTGGTACATCTGCCACCCCATTGCAAGCGCTTATCCAAAATCGTCCATCATAAACTTGTAAACACTTGGTATTTGTATTATAAATCATCAAGCCTTCTACAGGAATAGCAATGGCATCGCGTTGTGCGCTGGTTAAGCGCGGAGGTAAAAAGCCTCTGTCGGTGGCGTCTAGCTCTAAAATGGCAGATGCATCGGGTTCAGTAGTGCCTAAGGCTACTTGGGCCTTGGCGGTGCTGAAGCCTAGGATAAAAAGCAAGAGAAAGAGCCTCCCCCAGCCTCCCGAAACACCGGGACAGGCTCTCCCAAGAAGGGGAGTTTTTAGGTTTGTGGTTTTCATTTTTGTTTTCATTGTTTTTCTGTCTTATGTCGTCTGTGAACTGTGAATTCGTTGTTCGTTGTTTGTTGTTCGTTGTTCGTGATTTGTGACTAGTGACTAGTGATTTGTGTTTATTTTTCACATCCAACATCTCATATCTAACATCTCATATCTAACATCTCATATCTAACTTCTCATATCTAACTTCTCATATCTAACTTCTCATATCTAACTTCTTTATTAAATTCCCCCGCCGCGGGGGGCTAGGGGGCTTCTAATCCTTAAGGCAGTTCACCGAGCGATTCTATTACTTTTTGGGTAGCGTGAATACTAATTAGTACGCGTACTATTTGGGTTATTAAGAACATAGTAATGCATGCTAATAAAAACAGAATAATACTTTCTCTTTTTATGGTTTTAAGCTTAGTTAGTTTAAGTTTAAGCATGATGATTAGGTTTTTATTAGTAAAGCCAAAACAAGTATAATGTAAAGTATTTTATTAAAGGTTACATTAAACAGGAATAGAAAATAGGAGTAAAATAGAGGTATTTCATAAACTTAACTTTAAAAATAAAATTATTTAAAATTAGCCATAATAGGGGATTTATAGTCCATAAAAGCATTTGCTGAATACATAAAAGCTGCTCTATATTTAAAATAAAGTGCGTTTTTTGAAAACAAGGAGCTCTAAACCATTAATTTATTAACTTTACTTGTCTTTAATATAATTTGTTCAATTTAGGGAGTATGATGAAGTTAAAAATAATAGTATTTTTTGTGCTTATTAATAGTTTTTGGGATTTGCATGGTCAAAAGCCAAAATCTTTAGATAGTCTTGCTGCGCTTACGGCATTGCATATTCAAAAGTTTAAAATAACTTCACCTACTCAAGATGCACAGCATTTTACTAGTTTTCTTACTTTTTTAGAGCAGCAAAAAAAGAACTACAGTTTACCCACAGAACAGCAACAACTTAAGCAATTAAAAATAAAAACCATGCTTGCTTATATGGCAAAAATGCAAGCTGATTATGGTATGCTTGACTCCATAGAGCACTACCAAAAAAAAATAAAACAACTAACACCTAATGATGAGCAGTTATTTAAAGCCTATGATATTACAGGCTACGCCTATAAACAACAGCAAAAATACATGCTAGCCTTAAAAAATTACTACAAAGCATTAGACTTGGTTGAAAAGACCACTAATCCCGAACTTAAAATAAGAAAAATAAATACGTATAAATTAATGATAGGCTTATTATTTGAAATACAAAGCTACCATCATGCTGGTTTACTTATAGATAAGGCAGATGCCTATTTAAATCAGTTTAACGGTCATAAAGATTATAATAAGTACAAGGATAAACTCATCTTACTTAAAACCATCCTTTATTTAGAAACAAATGAAGCTGTAAAAGCCTTAAGCACACTTGAATTATTAAAAAACAAGAAAAGACATAAGTACTACAACTTAAAACAAAAAATCTATTTTGAACTGGGTGATTTTAACAAAAGTAACAAATATTTAGAACAAACTTATTTACTCCTTGAAGGAAAAGAAAACCTAAACCATAAACGTACAAAAAAATATTGGTACTATAAACTTAGGCTTAGCATTGCAAAAGAAGCATTTAAGGAGATGGACCAACTATTCCCTACCTTTAAAACTATTTTAGATGCATCTGAGACTAATATACATCCCGATTTTTACGAGTTAGCCCACGATTATTACAAGTTAAAAAACAA
Source organism: Psychroflexus sp. (assembly GCA_965662165.1). GTDB lineage: Bacteria > Bacteroidota > Bacteroidia > Flavobacteriales > Flavobacteriaceae > Psychroflexus. The sequence continues at coordinate 25,961 of CBFIGU010000013.1, read as the reverse complement.
TATAGCACTGGCTTACCCATATTATTTAAAAGCTAAACAAAGCAAAGCTAAAAAAGATGTTATAGCCACAAAACAACGTATAGAAGTAGATGGGCTGATGTTAAAAAGAGATCAAAGCATTAGTACCTTACATAAAAGTAACGCCTATAAAGATTTGCTGCTTGCTAAAAATGAAGAACTATTTTGGTATTTTGCAATTAGCCTTGTTTGTATTTTTACTTCGCTATTTTTAATTTTCTTTTATTTACGTAAAAAAAGAACCTTAGCCTTACACTTTCAAATTAAAAGCGCTAAAGCTATTATTGAAGCTAAAGATAAGTATTTGGCAAATCTTGCCCACGAAATTAGAACACCAATTACCATTATTAAGGGTTATTTAGACCTAATAGAACACAATGCATTAAAACCGCAAAAAATAGATGAGTATAGCAAACTTGGTAAAATTAATGCCACAAAGCTTTTGGGTTCTTTAAATAACTACTTAGAACTTATAAAACATGATGTCCCTAAAACGCAAGCAAAAATACCTAAGCCTACTCATTCTGTTTTAATTAATACGGCCGTTAAACAAATTGCAGAAGCATTTATGCCTTTAGCCACTATTGGTAAGTTAAGACTTTGGTTTAAAACTAATGTTACAGAGCAATCTACTATGTATACCAATATAAACGCCATAGAAAATATACTAAACAACTTACTCTCTAATGCCTTAAAATTTTCGGTTTCTGGTGGTAACATATTTATTTCAGTCATGTATTACCAAAAACAAATTTTTATACAAGTAAAAGATGAAGGTGTAGGGGTAAGTAAAGAAAACCAATCACACCTATTTAATCGTTTTTATCAAACCGAAGATAGTGCTAAAAATACTAGTGGTTTTGGTATTGGTCTTTCTATTGTAAAAGAACTGGCTAGCCAAATAGGGGGTAAGGTTACGTTAAAAAGTCAGCTTTCTCAGGGAGCAAGTTTTAGGATTTATTTACCCTTAACCCCTAAAGACGAAATTAAGGTTTTAGCCAAATCTGAAGTTAAATATATAGCCATGCAAACGGCAACAGAGCCATCAATAACCGCATCTACACCTAAAGAAGAACTACCTAAAATTCTAATTATAGACGATGATTTTGAAATGCTTCGCTATTTAAAAAACTTATTTGAAGCAAATTATGAATGCCTATTGGCTAATAACGGGCAAGAAGCTTTAAAAATTCTAGCTAAACAATTACCGCAACTCATTATCTCCGATGTAAAAATGCCTATTTTAGATGGGATCAGTTTAAAAGAGCACCTTAATAAAAAAGAGCGTTTAAAAAATATACCGTTTATTATTATGACAGCTTTAGAAGCTAAAAATCATGAAGAACTCCAATTAAGACTAGGTATAGATGAGTATTTATTTAAGCCTTTTAGCGCAAGAGAACTAGAAATAAGAGTACAAAACAAGATTAAAAAACAAGCATACAAGCAGTTGGTTACTTCAGAAGCGGATTCCATTAAGTTAAAAGATGATACTATAAACCAACTATTTATAAAAATGAAAGATTTAGTGCATAAAAATATAGAAAACGATGCTTATAAAGTAAACGAATTAGCAGAAGATTTAGCCTACTCTCAGCATCAACTCAACCGTCTTTTAAAACAACATATGGGAATGACTTTAAGTAGTTTTATTTTAGAAATGAAATTACTTAAAGCGTACGAATATATCACAAAACAACAAAAAGCGACCTTAAACGAAATTATTTTTGCCGTGGGCTTAAATAGCAGGAGCTACTTTAATAAACGCTTTGAAAATCGTTTTGGTATTAAACCAGGCGAATTAATGAAGCAATACAAACTGCATACACCCAGTCTTACTTAAAAAAGTATTAAATATGTGTACCTTATCCTACTTTTTTATGAAAAATAGGTCTTAGTATTTTTTATGAACAATCTGTTTATTTAGCGCAAAATTACTTTGCGATTTAAAACAAAAAAAATACATTTGTTGCAATTAGAAGGTTAGGAGATTCTAATTCACACATTATTAGCTCAAAAATAAAGGACGTTTAACTGGTTTTTTGAGCTTTTTTTATGGCCATTAGTTAACCTGTAGTGTCTTTTAAATTTTAATGCGCGTCAACTTTAAATTCTCGTACGTGATGCTTTTGTTTCCCGCCCGTAAGTGTAGTAATTTATGCGTATAAATTGAAAAGTTTATGCGTATGAATACAAAAAAAATGTGCCCTTTTTAGGAGAAAAGGACACATTATTAACCAAAAAACCGGACGTTTAACTGGCTTTTTTAAAGGCAAGGGTTTTTAAAAGTTTTTGAAACTCTCTTCCCGGTCTAAAATACAAACGCGCTTGCTTAATAGAAGCAGCGGTTACCAATTCTGGCGTATCTTCTCCCTCAGAGCGCACTCCAACTTGAAAATTACCAAAATTACCTAGCTCTACAATTCTACCCTGCGAGAGTTCGTCTGCAATATTATGCTGTAAAGCTTCTAATACGGCAAGACAATCTGCTTTTCGCACAGTAGACTGGTTAGCAATTAAATGTGCTAAACGGTCTAGGTCCGTCTTTCCTGTACTCACCGCTCTGGCGTAGTACTTCTCTGGTGCATCCACATCTTGTGGGTTAACACGTCTTTGTGTAAAAAAATTTACCATAAAATAAAGTTTTAACCTATACGCTTCATTGCTATAGGTTTAACAATATTACAAAGTTTTTTAAAAGTTTTTTATTAGTAAAAAATAGGTTTTCAACATAGTTTTCAACATTCTTAAAAGGCTAGTGTTTTCAACCCTTACAAAGTTTACATTTGCACTTATGAACAAGTTATTAATAATATAAATTGGTTTTAGCTAGACTCTACATCAGCTAAATATGGCTTAAAACAATAGCTTCTCTAATTTAAGCTGATTGCCAAACTAACAAGAAGTTATTTTAAAGTATTCTCGCTTTCATTTATTTTTAATTGTGTAATTTTGCATCAAATTAAAGCTTATGAATAGTTTATTTGTAATTATGGGTATTGTAGGCCCTTGGCAAATAGCCATTGTGGTTGTATTAATCTTGTTATTATTTGGTGGCAAGAAAATACCAGAATTAATGCGTGGTTTAGGTAGCGGAATTAAAGAATTTAAGGATGCCTCTAAAGAAGAAGGAGATGAAACAACAAATGATTCTAAGAAATCTATTAAGTAAAAAAATCAATATTTCATCATATCATACAAAAGCGTTTCTTAATCGAAACGCTTTTTTTCTTTTCAAAATTACACTATCCTAATTGAGCATAAACCACAGCTTACACGAATTGTAAGTTGCTTTTATTATTTTCTTGCTAAATATTCTTTAGCTGTTAAAACAGGCAACTTTGAATTTTTAAAATCTTTTTTGTTTCTCGAAATAATAAGATCAATATCGTTTTCTATTGCTGTATAATATTGAAGCCCATCTTCAAAATCAGGAAAACTATCGTCGCTTAGCGCTAATTCCGTTATTTTATCATCCAAACTTAATAATTCTACAAGTACCTTAAATTTCCTTAAAATTTCTCTCGCATCTTTAGCTGATTTTAATTTGGTGAGTATGTAATTTGTATTTGCAAATGTCAATGATGAAATGCTAAGGTTTAATTCTTTTTTATCTGCTTGAGAAAATAAATTCGCTGCATCTTCATAAAAATCCTTTCTCTTAGAGAGCAAATCAATTACAATATTGGTGTCTATCAAAATTTTTTTCATTTGTATTTCTCAATTAAATATTTAGCATATTCATCTTTTACATCCAAATCATCATCTATTGAAATAATTCCGCTTAGGCTTTTTACCAATGGTGTTATTTCATTTTTCTTGTTTTCTGTTTTAGTTAGTGTTCCTAGGTAGGATTCTATTAATTTGGAAAGACTTGTTTGATTAGATTTTGCATACTGTTTTGCATTCTCTATAATATTTGCATTTAAACTTAATGTGAGTTTTTTATCCATTTCAAATTAATTTACGTACAAATATAATAATTATTTACGTATTCTATTTTAATTAAGATTTTAGGTTTCTTTTTAAAGCATATTATTTTTAATATTTCCCTAGTAACAAAATCTATAAAGTAGCTTATAGAAAGTAGTTACTACATCGGTAATACATATGAGAGCATTAAATTACAGTAATATGTAATCTAAATGCTTATTAAAAAGAACAGTTGTAATTATAGTACTGCAAGATTGCAGGAAACTAAAGCGGTAAGACTGTTCTTACAATTATTTTACAAAAAGAAGTTCCAAACTAGACCAAAACGAAACCTAAAATCGCGTAAAGCATAGCCAGGTGCTGTAAAATTTGTATTGCCTTCTAGCAATCCTGTGGCGTTTTCTAAAACAAAAAACAGACGTGCCGTTCTTATCTTAGCATTAAAAAACACGTCTAAATTATAAAAGCCTTCTAGGTTGGTGAAATCTTGGACTACAAATTCATTGAGTACAGGATTAAACATCGTAGAGTTAAAATCTGTAAAGTATTTAAAGCTGATTCCTGTTTGAATAAAAGTAGCTTTTTCGAACCAATGATCTTGGTAATACAAAGTGTTTCTGGTTACAAATTCTGGTGTAGGCAGTAAATTCTCTCCATTCAGCACATTTTGATATAATAAAGAATGATTCATCCCAAAAACACCAAATTGCATATCGTTAGTCGCTTTTACTTTTAAGTAGCGTACTTCTTGATTATTAGCCTGAAAAGCTTGCACATTAGTAAATACGTCTTCTAAACTAGATACTTCGCCAAAGGTTCCAAAATAAGTATAATTACTAATTTGAGTTAGAGAAGCTTCAACGGCTCCCCAATTTTTATGAGTAATTTCCCCACCTATGATTTGCGTTTCAATATTATCGAAATCATTAAACCAATTGTAGTTTTCGTAAGCACTTTGGTTGAGTAAATAATTAAAATTTGGTGCGCGCGAGCTAATCGACAAATATGCGTTTAAATTTAAAGCTTCTGAAATCTCATAATCAAGCTTTCCTTTTATAAAACTTCCGTCAAATTCTCCGGCTACATTATATTTTGCTTCAGCTTCATAAGCTAATTTACCTATAGTATTATTGTATTTTCCTCCTAAAGCATAAATATTTCCATTGATTAAATTAGGAATTAAAGTGCCATCTTCTTGTATATAAATTGAATTATACTCATACCTAAAGTCTTTAATTTGACCTGCAAATTCGAATTTACCTAAGGCATTTTGTTGGTAGCTTACCTTAAATTCATTTACATATTCAAAGTGTGTAACTTCGTCGTTTATTTCATTGTTTTCTAGCGAAGGGCCAAAGTATGAAGTAGCTTCTTCTTGGCTATAGCTATAATCTTTATCTTCTACTTTAAAGGCATGAGCCAACTTTATTTGATTGTTTTGTGTTGAATCATTTCCTTTTACTAAAATATATTCTTGATCTAAGTATAAACGATTGCCTGATAATTGACTAAACGCATCTTGAAATTGAACTTCTAAAGATGCCCTATTTTCGAATTCTGGAATTTCATTTACAAAATTTTCTACCGCTTGTGTGGTTAGCCCGCCATTCTCCTGTTGATCTAGCTCATGAGAAGTAAAATGAAATCGTAAAAAGTAACGATCGGTTTTATTTCTATAATTGAAACTTGTTTTAAAAATACTGGCTTCAGAACGTGCGTGCACATATTCTCCTAAAGAGTTTAAAGCTTCGTAACCTACAGAAAAGTTAAGTCTAGGATTTAAATTGGTTGTAAAAAAAGACTTTAAGTTTTGCCCCTGCTCTAAAACCGTTCTAAAATATAATTCGGTAAAAGGCGTAGGTGTTTCGTAATAGTAAATATCATCTACTTCTGCGTAATTAAAATGTTTTGCAGTTGCACCAATACTTGGCGAAAGTGAAAATTCTGAAAAATCATAACCTAACCTATTATAGGGCATTCCTACGTTGTGATAAGCCAATAACTCAAAGTTATCCTTTCGTAAATAATTAGCTTTAAAGTACTTTTTGATGGTTAGCGAAGTATCTACCACCGTAGTATCTTTTTCTCGATTAATAATTTTATAATCTGTTGCTGGTGGCATATCGTCTTTTTTATTAACTCGTTGCGTATCTACACCACGTTCTGCACGATTTACACGCTCACCACCACCAGCGTCGCTTGTTTTTCTTAAGCGTTGCTGACCAAGCATAACTCCGCAGCTAAATAAAAATACAATTAATAATAAATACCGAGACATAGTCTAAAAAAACAATAGCCGCAAAAGTAGCATTATTTTACACAATGATTTTTTTATACACCAACTTCTTATGGCTTAATTATGAATTAAATTTTATTTTTGAAAGATGTTGAAGCCTTTTTTACACCAAGATGTTTTAGAATGTGGTACAGATGAAGCAGGACGTGGTTGCTTAGCTGGTCCAGTAACTGCTGCCGCTGTAATTTTACCTAAAACCTTTAGTAATCAAATTCTAAATGATTCTAAACAGCTTAGTTTACTCAAAAGAAATAAACTAAGAGAAGTTCTTTTAAAAGAAGCTACTTCTTTTGGTATTGCACATGTTATGATGGAAGAAATCGATGAAATTAATATTTTACAAGCTTCTATAAAGGCCATGCACAAGAGCATCGAAAAATTAAAACCACAACCTGAATTTATTTTAGTAGACGGCAATAAATTTCATACATATAAAACAGTTCCACATCAATGTATTGTTAAAGGAGACGCTAAATTTCTGAATATTGCGGCCGCATCGGTTTTAGCCAAAACCCAACGCGATGCTTTTATGGAAAAAATACATGAAGAATTCCCCATGTACAATTGGAAGAAAAACAAGGGCTATCCAACCAAAGAACACCGAGCAGCTATTCAAAAATACGGAATCACTAAATACCATAGAAAAAGTTTTAGACTTTTACCAGACCAATTGAGTTTTTCATTTAATGAAGCTTAAGTATAATAGTGTTTCAAAATTGATAAATCAACGCTCTGTTTCATTTCCTTAACAAAGCTTTCAAATTCTTAAAATCGCAGCAACATTAATAATGTATATATTTGCAGCTTATTGCTAATAATATGCTGTATTCTGTTTTAGCTGGCTTTGTGGTAGCCCTTGTATTGGTTTTTACGGGGAAATTTTTCAAGACAAAGTGGTCGTTTTTACTTACACTTTTACCCCTGAGCTTGTTTATTTACTTCTTAGGATTTATTCCTGAAATAAGTGCTGGCAATGCTGTATTTGAAAGTATAAGCTGGATTCCTTCATTTGGAGTAGATTTAAGCTTTCAGTTAGATGGTTTATCACTTCTGTTTTCTTTAATGATTACAGGAATTGGAACATTAGTCTTTGCCTACACATCAGCATACTTAAAAAACCATGAATACTTAGATCGCTTTTATGGCTACTTAAGTTTATTTATGGCAGCCATGTTGGGCTTGGTATTGTCTGACAATCTCATCTCCTTATTTGTATTTTGGGAATTAACAAGTATCTCTTCTTTTTATTTAATTGGGTTTAACAACACTTCTGAAGCATCTCGAAAATCTGCTTTAAATGCACTTGGAATTACCGGGATTGGCGGCTTGTTTTTACTAGCTGGAGCCTTATTGTTGGGCTTTATGACCGATTCTTACTCTATAGCAGAAATGCTAACACAAAGAGAGCTGATACAACAACATGAATTCTATACTTTAGTTGTCATTTTTATGTTTGGAGCAGCCTTTACCAAATCTGCACAATTTCCTTTTCACTTTTGGCTGCCAGGTGCCATGAAAGCACCTACTCCAGTTTCTACCTACTTGCATTCAGCTACGATGGTAAAAGCAGGAATTTACTTATTGCTTCGTTTTAGTCCTTCACTAGGCGGTTCAGAATTATGGACACAAACCTTAATTTGGACTGGTGCCATCACCATGGTTTATTCTGCGTTTCATTTACTTTTTAGAACAGACTTAAAAGGAATTTTAGCCTATTCTACCATTGCTGCTTTGGGAATTTTAGTTTTTCTAACAGGTATAGGAACTCAGGCTGCTATAACCGCAGCGCTAGTTTTTATAGTAGTTCATTCACTTTATAAAGCTTCGCTATTTTTAATTACAGGTATTATTGACCATGAAACTGGAACTAGAGATATTACCCAACTTGCTGGATTACGGAAAGTTTTGTTGCCTGTAGCAATTGCTGGCTTTTTTGCAGCATTAATTAGTGGTGGTGTACCTCCAAGTATAGGTTTTGTTGGTAAAGATTTAATTTATGAAGCCACATTACATGCCTACAGCCAACCTTATTTGCTCACCGGAATTGCCATTCTAACAAACATCCTTCTTTTTTATGCTGGGTTTGTAGTTGGAGTAAAACCTTTTATGGGTAAGTTACCTGAAAAGTATGAAAAATTACATTTACCAAGTCCATTCATGTGGATACCTCCTTTAATTATGGTTTTTGGAGGCTTGGTTTTTGGAATATTCCCACAATTAATTGAAACTGCTTTTGTAGATCATGCTATAAGTAGTTTAGTTGTTGAAAATGAAGAAGTTCATTTAAAACTTTGGCATGGATTTAATACCATATTAGGTCTAAGTGCATTAACCTTAGGTCTTGGCACTTTACTTTATTTTGTTATAAAACCAACACATGGTTTAGAGCGCTTTATAAACCGACTTGAAAATATTTCACCTAAGTCTATACTTTTATTTCTAGCACTTGGCTTTGAAGAGTTTTCTAAAGGTTGGACAAACTTTTTTCAAAATGGATACCTTAGACATTACATTGCAACTATAGTTGGCTTTTTGGTGGTAGCACTTGCTTTTATTATTTTTTCAAATTTCGATCTTAGTGTAGACTTTAGCTCGTTTTCAGAATTAACCATTTATGAAATTGCAATTGTGCTCATGATGATTGGTGCCGTATTATTTACCGTATTTACTAATTCTAGATTGGCAGCTGTTGCATCTATGGGAGTAGTGGGCTTTGCTTTTTGTTTACTATTTCTATTTTATTCAGCTCCCGATTTAGCAATGACTCAATTTTCAGTAGATACCTTAACGGTAATTTTGTTTGTACTTGTACTTTATAAATTGCCCAAATATTTACACCTTTCTAAAAATGTATTACGCTTAGAGCATGGCATCTTAAGCATTGCCTTTGGTGGGTTGATTTCAATTTTAGCATTAAAGGTGCTTCAAGAAGAACAAAGTGCTGAAATCACTAATTTTTATGCAGAAAATTCCTATTTACTTGCAAAAGGAAAAAATGTGGTAAACGTCATTTTAGTTGATTTTAGGGGAATTGACACCTTAGTTGAAATAAGTGTGCTTATTGTAGCCGCATTAGGAGTTTTCAGTTTACTGAAACTTCGTTTAAAAACTAGAGACAAAAAATAAATTTATGAAAACCATTATATTACGCACAGCATCAGACTTTTTATTACCGGTATTGCTTCTGTTTTCGCTATTTATATTATTGCGCGGACATTATTTACCTGGTGGTGGATTTATTGGAGGTTTGGTTGCAGCTATTGCATTTGTTTTAGATGCATTTGCCAATGGGTTGAAAAATGCAAAAAGCCTTTTAAAAATACATCCTGGTTTTTTGATGCCTGTAGGTTTAATGCTTGCATTTTTAAGTGCCACCAGTCCATTTTTAGTAGACTTACCTATTATGACTGGACTTTGGGCTAGTGAACCGATACCCGTTATTGGTAATTTAGGTTCTGCTTTATTTTTTGATACTGGAGTATACTTAGTAGTTATTGGAGCTGCTTTAACCATTATTTTCACGATTTCAGAAACTGCTTAACATGGAAATACTTTTAGCTTTAGTTACCGGAATACTTTATGCAGCTGGCATTTATATGATGCTAAGAAGAAGTCTTGTTAAGCTTATTCTAGGTATTATATTATTAGGAAATGGCGTAAACTTATTGATATTTCTCTTAGGCAGAATAACTAAGGGAAGCCCACCTATTATACCAGAAAATGCAAAAGTATTTGATGGCTTATACGCAGACCCAGTACCACAAGCTTTAATATTAACCGCTATTGTAATTAGTTTTGGGCTACAAGCATTTGCAATTATTTTAGTTAAAAGAGCCTATAAAGTTTTAGGAACAGACGACCTTGATCAATTGAATACAACCGACGAAGACTCATGAGTAATTTCACCATATTAAGTCCTTTATTAATCCATTTGCTATTTAGCATTTTGCTCATGTTTGCATGGCAAAGTTTAAAATGGCAAAAAACCTTAACCATTATAGGTAATAGCATTGCGCTGGCAGCAAGTATTGCAGTGTTTATTTTGGTGTACGATAGTGGTACCCAAACCGTACAATCTGGAAATTGGCAAGCTCCATTTGGAATTACTTTTGTAGCCGATATGCTGGCTGCAACCTTGGTTTTACTTACTTGTATAAGTGGATTTGCTGTGGCTATTTTTTCGGTAGTATCTGTGATTAAAGCACGATTAAAATTTGGTTACTTTAGTGTATTTCACTTCTTATTAATGGGATTAATTGGAGCCTTCTTAACTGGAGATATCTTCAATTTATATGTTTGGTTTGAGATTATTATCATTAGTTCTTTTGTATTAATTAGCCTTGGTGGAGAACGAAATCAGCTAGAAGGAGCAGTAAAATATTTTACGCTTAATTTTTTAGCTTCAATGATTTTCTTAACAGCCTTAGGCGTTTTGTATGGTTTGACAGGGACATTAAACATGGCCGATTTATCTCAAAAAATCGTATTGATAGAAAATCAAGCTTTAGTTGAAGTCTGTGCAGTATTATTTTTAGTAGGTTTTGGAATCAAATCAGCGGTTTTCCCTTTATACTTCTGGCTGCCTGCTTCTTACCATACACCACCATCTGCAGTTTCTGCCATATTTGCTGGGTTATTAACCAAGGTGGGAGTTTACGCATTAATTCGTGTTTTTACACTCATTTTTGTTGGTGACTTATTTTTAGAAACATTGTTGTTAGTTATTGCTGTTCTCAGCATATTTAGTGGGGGTATTGGTGCACTCATTCAAAATAATATTCGTAAAGTATTTTCTTACTTAATTATTTGTCATATCGGTTTCATGATTGGTGGTTTAGGATTATTTACGAGCTTAGCTATTGCTGGAACTATATTTTACTTAATACACGATATTATTGTTAAAACAAATTTGTTTTTAATTAGTGGTTTAATTTATAGATTACGATCTACAGCTAGTTTAGAAAAACTAGGTGGTTTATATAAAGATTATCCAAAAATTAGTTTGTTACTAGCTATACCTTTATTTTCACTAGTGGGTATTCCTCCACTTTCTGGATTTTGGCCCAAGATTTCATTAATGCTAGCTAGTTTTGATGAAAAAAATTATTGGTTTTTGGGAGCTGTGATTTTTGGAAGTTTAATCACGTTGATTATTATAGCTAAAGTCTGGTCTGAAGCATTTTGGAAAGATCCTAAACCAGTAAAAAAATGGAAAAAATTTGTAGATTTTAGCCATTTAAAGCCAATTCAGAAAGTTCAATTAATTTTTCCAATAGCTTTTTTAAGTGTTGTATCTTTATATATAGGTTTTGGCGCAGAACCGATTCAACAATTGTCTGAACGTATAGCTTCAGAATTAATGGATAATCAGCAATACATAGACGCTGTATTTAAAACGAGAGCAGATGCGAGGTAAATTTTTAGCAAACATACTACTTACTATTATCTGGGTTTTCCTTACTGGAAGCTTTGTGTTGGTAAATTTTGTTTTTGGCTTTTTGGTTAGCTTTCTTATTTTATGGATCATAAGTGCACGCGACCACGACGACAAATACATAAAATTAGTTCCTAAATTAATTTCGTTTTTCTTCTTCTTTTTATGGGAAGTAGTAAAAGCAAATGTACATGTAGCTTACGAAGTAATTACGCCAACCAATAATATGAAGCCTGGTATTGTTAAGTTACCCTTAGACGCAAAAACCAATTTAGAAATTACGCTTTTAGCTAATTTAATAACCCTAACACCAGGGACACTTAGTTTAGATGTCTCTGAAGATAAAAAAGTACTTTACATACACTCTATGTATGTACACGATAAACAAGAATTTATAGACGATATTAAAAATGGCTTTGAACGCCGATTATTAGGTATTTTACGATGAGTTTACACGACTATTTATATTATGTAATTTTACCCATATTAGCGGTCTCATCTTTGTTGGTGTTTGTTCGCTTTGTAAAAGGACCCAGCATTGTAGATCGAGTGGTAGCCTTAGATTTAATAATTACTTTAGGTATTGGTGAAATTGCTATTTATAGTATAATTAATAACAAACCTACTTTTTTAGATATTGCTACCATTTTAGCATTAATTGCCTTTTTGGGCACAGTGGCATTTGCTTTTTATCTAGAAAAAAGAAACAAAAAAGATGATTGATATTTTAATTTTCACATTAGCTACAGTTGGCGCCATATTCGCGATGTTAGCGGCAGTGGGAATTCTAAGAATGCCAGATACATTTTTAAGAATTTCTGTAACAACTAAAGCTGCAACCTTAGGTATTGGTTTAATATTGGGAGCAGCGGCCATTTATTTTGGAGAGTTTTCTGTCTCTACTCGAGTACAAGCCATTATTATTTTTATTGTATTAACCGCTCCAGTAGGCGCTCATTTAATTGGAAGAACTTCTTATTTTACTGGTAATAAAATGTGGAAAAACTCAGTTATAGATGAGTTAAAAGGGAAGTATGACAAAAAGAAGCACGAACTCTTAAGTGAAGATGTAGCAAAAAAACAGGCTGATGAAGAACAAGAAGAAAGAGACCAAAAAGATGATGAAAAATGGTAAATTTCCTATTTCTTTAGAAGAAAAGTTAAAACAAAGAAATGAGCAAAAAAATTTAAGAAGATTACAAAGTCAATTTCCTAAGTATGATTTTTCATCTAATGACTATTTAGGATTTGCCAAACAAAAAACTATATCAGAAAGTTCAATACAGCAAGTTGAAAAACTTCCCAATCCAAATTCTTCTTCAAGTTCACGTTTAATTCGTGGGAATTATAAATTAATTTCTGATGCCGAAGATTACTTAGCCAACTTCTACCAAACTGAATCAGCTTTAATTTACAATTCAGGTTATCTGGCTAATTTAGGTTTGTTGTCTTCTGTACATCATAAACATACAATAGTTTTTTACGATGAATTAGCTCATGCGTCCATACGTGATGGTTTACAATTAGGAAAAGGTAAATCTTATAAGTTTAAACATAACGACGAAGAAGATTTACATTACAAAATTGATTTACAGAAAAAAAAACATCCAGACTTTGAAATCTATGTAATCACTGAAGCTGTTTTCTCTATGGATGGAGATGGTCCTAACCTGAATAAAATACTTCAGATTTGTAAAGATTTCAATGCTTACCTCATTATTGATGAAGCCCATTCCAATCCTATTTTTCAATTAAAAGACTTGATTAGCGAACATGATTTAAAAGATGTTTTTGCTAGAATTGTAACTTTTGGAAAAGCATTTGGTGTTCATGGCGCAGCCATTTTAGGTTCAGAAAATTTAAAAAAGTATTTAATTAACTTTAGCCGAAGTTTTATTTACACCACTGCTCCAGCTCCACACCAAGTAGCTTCAATTATAGCATCTCATCAATTATTTGAAGAAGATGTAAATCAATTAAAATTTCTAAAGGAGAATATAAGCCAGTTTAGAAGCGTAATGCATCAACTTCAACTTCACAAGCATTTTATTGAAAGTTACAGTCCTATTCAATCCTGTATAATTTCTGGTAATGAAAATGTAACACAAGCAGCAGCATTTTTACAGGAAAAAGAATTTGATGTTCGCGCTATAAAAAGTCCTACCGTACCGCAAGGCAAAGAACGACTTCGATTTTGCCTACATAGTTTTAATAATCCTAGTGAAATTGAAGCCGTTCTTAAAAATTTAGCTGTTTATTTTACAAAACAATAATTTAAAAATTAGATTTTGCTAAAAATTATACTATTCCAACTCATCTATTGCAAAGTTTAATCTGTTTATGCATTCATTTTTGCCAATTGAACTCGCAATATGAAACACATCTGGGCCACGCATAGCACCCACTAAAGCTAGCCGTAGAGGTTGCATAACCTTTCCAAAACCAACTCCTTTATTTTCAATCCATGGTTTTACAACTTCTTTTAAGTTGTTCTCAGTAAAGTCTTCTATAGTTTGTAAAACGCTAATTAATTCCTGCATTAGTAAGGGAGTGTCTTGTTTCCAAGCTTTTTTTGATGCTTTCTTGTCGAATTCTTGTGGTGCAACAAAATAAAACCAACATAACTCCCAAAAATCGGTAACAAATACGGCTCTTTCTTTAACGGTCTTAATTACCTCTTCGATGTAAGCATTACTTTTTTCTATTCCTTTTGCTCTTAAAGTTGGCAGAAATTCTTGAATTAAATAATCCATTGGCGCTTCATGCATATACTGTTGCTGAAACCAATGTGTTTTTTGGATATCGAATTTTGCTCCTGCTTTATTTACATGATCTAAACTAAATGCTTCAACTAACTCTTCTAAGCTAAATAACTCCTGGTCTGTACCTGGATTCCAGCCTAAAAAAGCTAACATATTTACTACGGTTTCTGGTAAGTATTTTTCTTCGCGATATCCCATGGCGGTTTCACCTGTCTTAGGGTCTTTCCAATTTAAAGGAAATACAGGAAAACCTTCTTTATCACCATCGCGCTTGCTTAATTTTCCTTTCCCAGATGGTTTTAAAATAAGTGGCAAGTGTGCAAACTTAGGAGGTGACCAATCAAAAGCTTCATACAATAAAACATGTAAGGGTAAAGATGGTAGCCACTCTTCTCCACGAATAACATGTGTAATCTCCATAAGATGATCATCAACTATATTAGCTAAATGATAGGTAGGCATCCCATCACTTTTAAATAATATTTTATCGTCTAAGTTATCCGTTTCAACTTCTACATAGCCTCTAATTTCATCTTTAAAATTTAGTGATCGATTTACAGGAGTTTTAAAACGAATTACAAAATCTTGGTTATTATTTAATTTATTTTCTAATTCATCTTTTGTAAGATGTATTGAATTATTTAATTCATTTCTAGTTAAAGGACCGTAGCTAAACTTTTCGCCTTGGGCTTCATACTTTTTTCGAAGTGCAGTAAGCTCATCTTCTGTATCAAAAGCGTAATAAGCATTTCCACTTTCTATAAGTAATTTAGCGTACTTTTTATACAAATGTTTGCGTTCACTTTGTCTGTAAGGACCGTAATTTCCGTCTTTTCCTGGGCCTTCATCGAAAGGAATTCTACACCAGTTTAAACTTTCAACAATATAATCTTCTGCTTCTGCAACGTAGCGACTTTGATCGGTATCTTCAATTCTTAACACAAAATCACCTTGATGTTTTTTAGCAAATAAATAATTATATAAAGCTGTTCTTACACCACCTATATGTAGTGGACCAGTAGGGCTTGGAGCAAAACGTACACGAACTTTAGAATTCATTTTTTATCTTTTTTGCAAAGATAAGAATTGCATACAGTCTAATTTATGATTAACAAATTAAAAACCCGATGTGTCTACATCGGGTTTAATAAAATATCTTGTATAAAAAAGATTAATAAAAGCGTGAACGGTTATCTTCTATTTCTCTAGTTTCTTTTAATGCTTTTAATAATTTAGAATTCTGTCCACGAATGTTTTTTAATCGTTCTTCAGTTTCTTGTTTAGCAATGCCTACATAAGAAGGAAGTTCTGGAGCTTCGTTACGTTTTAAAAGCTTCACCATAAATACTCCTTTTTCTCCTTTAACTGGAGAACTGGTTGCGCCTTCTTCTAAACCAAATGCTGCTCCAACTACTGCTGGCTCTTGTCCAACACCCGTAAGCATAGGGCTTTCTAAGTTTACAGCTGTAGCCCGTTTTTTATCTACGCTAAATTGAGCTGTAAAATCTTCTAAAGAATTAGCTTCTATTTTGCTCATGATGCTTTTGGCTTGTTTTTCTTTCTTTAATATAGGAGTAACAACAGCAGAAGCTTGCTCTACAGATTGTAAGCCTTCTTCGTTACGATTAACCAACTTAGCAATTACAAAGCCTTCTGTAATTTCAAAGAATTCTGTATCGCTTGGGTTGGTTTCCTTATCGAAAGCCCATTTTACAATTTGGCGTTGTACGCCTAAATCTTTAATTCTTTCGTCTAATTTCTTAACTCCGTTTACAGGCTTAATATCTACACCATATTCTTTAGCTAACTCATCAAAATCTTGCTCTCTACTGTCTAGTAAGAAATTAGATGCTTCTCTGTAAATTGTAGTTGAAGTTTTTTCTGATGGTAAAACTTTTTGAGATAATGTTACAAGTTTAACAGCCTTTTCAGGTTCAGTTAAGTTACTTACATGTACAATATGATACCCAAAATCAGATTCAATTACCTGAAGGCTATTTTCTGAAGCGTTAAATACTTTTTCATTAAAGTCTTTATCTCCTCCAAATAAAGTTCCAAATTTAAGAGTTCCTAACTCACCCCCTTTTGCTGCACTTTGTTTATCTGCAGAAAAGTCTTCAGCAATTTGAGCATATTTTTCTTTATCTGCATTTAACTCACTTAATAAACTATCTGCAAGTTGCTCTGCTTCTTCTTTAGTTCTTGTTTCTTTTGGGTCTACTCTTGCCCCGTCGAAAGTAATTAATATGTGCTTTACATCTGCAGAATCTGCAACGGTTTTGGTTTCAATAAGTTTTGTTAGTTTCCAGCTTTCGTTTTCTTTGTACGTACCATAAACTTCATTTAACTCTAAATTAAAAAGTTGCTCTCCAAAATCTGAAGTAAGGTCGTACTCAAATTGAAAACGAGCTTGGTAAGGTGTATCTGAATTTAAGTTGATAAACTCTTCATTATCTTCTGTAGTTTTAAATTCTGACATTAAGGCTCTAACCTCTGCTTGAACAGCTTCTTCATCTTCATTAGAAGGTACTTCTTCAAAAAACACATATTCTAAATCGGCTTTAGCATCTTGCTTAAAGCGTTCTTTATTTTTATTGATATAGCTTTGAATTTCAGATTTTGTGATTTCAACATCCTCAGCATCTTCATAAGCAACATAAGCAAATTCTAAATTAAGGTTATCGTTGTTTAACTTGTAGATTCGTTCTGCTTCAAATAAAGTTACATTTAAGCCCGCTTGAACCATATTGTAGTATGAATCTGTTAGAATTTGAACTTCAATATCTTCTAAATATTTTTGCCAAGCTTGGTATTCTTGTGGGTTTGTTTCTTGAATTCTAGCTACGTGTTCTACCATTTTACTTTCGCTAAATAAACCATCTTCATCAGAAAAAGTTGGGTTACCCGCAAGCTGGTCTTCTAAATAATCTAAGATTTGAGCTCTTGTGGCCTGTAAACCTAGCTTTTCAAATTCTTGTTTTAGGATGGTTTGATTAACTTGAGCATCCCAAACTTGGTTTACCGCACGCATAGTTGAAGCATTTGGCCCTAGTTGGTTTCGGTAATTTTCTACTTGTCTCGCAAAAGTTTCTTGTTCAATTTTCTCATCGCCAATAACTCCGACCGTGGTTGTTTGCTTCTCTCCAGAAAAACCACCTTGGTTAATTACATCAGCAAGTACAAATGCAAACAAAGCAAGTGCAATTACTCCAATTAGCACCACCGTTCTTTGTCTTATCTTACTTAAAATCGCCATTTTATGTGTATATTAAAATCAGTTGGCGAAAATAAGATAATTCTTCGTATTATGAAACTTTAGCTGGTTTATTGCACTACATAAGTAAAGATGAAATTTATTGACCTGTTGAGCTCATTTTAAATCGAGAATTGAAATAATTAGTTCTTGTTCGCTTTTTTGAATTTTTTATATTCTTTAGCTACCAGCTCTAACTCTGCATACCAGTTTTCTCCAAATCGTTCAATTAATGGCCCTTTGGTAAATTTATAAACTGGGGTTTGCAATTCTTTACCTAAGCTACAAGCAGGTGAGCAAATATCCCATCGATCGTAATTTACAGCTTCAAAAGAAGATAGTTTTTGAACACGAACCGGATACAACGCGCAAGAAATTGGTTTTTTGAAATCTATTTTTTGATCTCGGTAAGCAGATTCGATAGCACATAAAGCAGTTCCTTTTTCGTCAAACCGTACATAAGCACATTCTTTATTATTGACCAAAGGCGTTTCCAATTCTGCTTCATCAAATTGAGATTTTACGTAATGTCCTTGCTCTTCAACAGCAGCAATTCCTTCTTTACGCATGTAAGGTTTTACTTTTTCAAAAACAGCTTCTATTTGTTTTGCTTCTTCATTGCTTACTGGAGCACCAGCTTCTCCAGCAACACAACATTCGCCTTTACATGCGCTTAAATTACATGTAAAATCATTTTCTAAAATCTCTTCTGAAACTAAAGTTTTTCCTATTTGAAACATAAGACAAAAGTAGTTGATTAGATTTTAATGTAAAACTCTTTTTGAAAAGGGAACAGTATTTTCCAATAAAAGAAAAGAGACCGCTTCGCTATTAGAAATAAGAGATGAGACTTTTTTTCTAAATACATAAAAAGCCAAATGAACAACAAGATCAGGCGTAAAATGATTTATTTTAACAGCTATATTTCTACAGAACATCAATGAAGAGAGAGCATAAAAAAAGCGCTCTTTGAAAGAGCGCTTTGTAAGGCTTGAAATAAAATAATATATATGTTATTCTAAAATCACGCGTACATCTGTAGCGTTCATTCCTTTTCTTCCTTCTTGTTCGTTGTACTCTACGCGGTCACCTTCTGCGATGTTCTCGCCATTCAATCCTGTTACGTGAACAAAGATATCCTGTCCGGTTTCCTCGTTTGTAATGAATCCATAACCTTTTGATTCATTGAAAAATTTTACTGTACCTTCCATAATGTAATAATAATATAATTTAAATATGCTGCAAACATACACAATATAAAAGCGCTGCAACTATTTTAGAAAATAATTTTGAAAAAATAATTGATTTTGAGAAAGTTATATCGAATTTGATGATAAATATCAGGGATTTACGAGTACTCAAGTTTCTTGTAGTTGCTGTAAATACCTATTTAAATCTAAAGTTTAATCAATACCTTTATCTCTCATTTTATCTAAGTTTTCTTTAGTAAGCGTGTAATCACTGAGTTTTTTTCCTTTCCAGCGATGAATTAAAAAAAGTGGCATTAAAATAAAGACAGCTGCTAAAACTGAAACGCCTATTATTATTTCGCTCAACCTTAATTCGTCTTCAAAATGGTAATACGTACCTACTCCAATGCCAATTAGAATACTAAAGAATATAATTTTTATAGCAAGCTTCATAATTTATACACTTAAATCGATTAATTTTTGTCGGTAAGCCGTAAGTAGTTTTGATTTTGAAACAAAGCCTTTGTAAATTCCATTTTCTACAATAGGTAAATTCCATGCATTGCTATTTTGAAACTTCTGCATGATGCCTTTCATAGTACAGTTTTCTAAATCTATAACTTCTGGCGCTTGTTGCATAATGTCTACTAGCTTTACTTCTTCGTATAATTTTTGATCGAACATAATGGTTCTAATATCGTCTAATAATACAACACCTTTAAACATATTATTTTTATCGACAACAGGAAAAAGATTTCGAGAAGAATTTATAACTCCTTTGTTTACGATTTCCCCTAAATTATAATTGATATTTAAAGGTATAAAATTGGTTTCAATCTCTTGCCTAACATCCATTAAAGTAAGTACGGTTTGGTCTTTATTGTGCGTTAATAAATCGCCACGTTGAGCTAATTCTATAGTATAAACAGAATGTGGCTGAACTTGAGATGTGATAAAAAAAGAAATTCCTGCAGTAATCATTAAAGGAATAAATAAGCCATAACCGCTCGTTATTTCAGCTATTAAGAAAATAGCTGTAAGTGGTGCATGCATAATTCCTGCCATTAAGCCCGCCATTCCAACCAGTGTAAAATTGGTTAAAGAAATTTGTTTAAAACCCAAGGAATTAACCAATAAAGCGAAGGCATTTCCCATGGCACTCCCCATAAATAGAACAGGAGCAAAAATTCCACCAACACCACCCGCGGCAATAGTTACTGAAGTAGCAATAGATTTAAAGATAAATACAAGCACCAAGAATAAGATTATGTAAATGGATTCATCTAGATATTCGTTGAAGAAATTAGTGCCTAGGGCTAATTTATAATTTTGCTGAAGCAGTGCATTGATCACATCGTAACCTTCACCATATAAAGCAGGAGCTAAAAAAATGAGCATACCAAGTACAACACCACCCGTTAACATTCGGATTACTTTATTTTTTATGGCTTTAAAAACCTTAAAAATGCCAAAATACATTTTGCTGAAGTAAATAGATACTAAAGCAGAAAACAAACCTAACAATGCGTAAAATGGAACATCAGATACATCAAATTGATCTTCTAATACCGTATGTAAAATAATATCATTTCCAAAGAAAAAATAAGATGTTAATATGGCTGAAACCGATGCTGTTAACAATGGAATCATAGAAACCAGTGTAAGGTCTAAACTAAAAATTTCAATAGCGAAAATTATTCCTGCGATGGGTGCTTTAAAAATACTAGACATGGCTGCAGCCGCTGCACAACCAATCAATAAAGTTCGCGCTGCTTGATTCATTTTAAAATACCTAGACAATCTTGAGCCTAGAGAAGCTCCAGTAGCAACAGTGGGCGCTTCTAACCCAACCGAACCACCAAAACCTACTGTTAATGGCGCGGTAAGCAAAGATGCATAATTTTGAAAACGATCTACAATTCCTTTTTTTCTAGAAATAGCATATAAGGTCACTACAATTCCCTGACCAACTTGTTTTTTATAAATAAAATTGGTTACTAAAAAGACTAAGCCTAAACCTATAAGTGGAAAAATAAAGTAATACGCATTATGGTAAGTAGAAAAGTATTTACCCTTTAATAATTCTTGTATAAAATAACTTAAGTTTTTTAAGATTACAGCCACTAACCCAGAAGTAAACCCGATAAGAATACTGAGGAAAATTAAAAATTGCTGCTGACTAAAATACTTGTTTTTTAAACTAAGTAATCGCCGTTTGATTTTAGTCGATTTATGCATGGTATTACTTCGCTTTTTTCAAGCTTCAAAAGTAGGGATTAATTTAGTTTCTTAGAAAAGAATAATAGAAGACTGTGCAATTCTATGTTAAGACTTATTAACTTTGAAATTGCCCAATTCTTCAAACCATGAAAATTCAAAAAATACTGCCTACTCCATTTGCTTTGGCTCTACTTCTAACTGTTTTCAGTATTGTTTTGGCTTTAAGCTTTACCACATCTCCTGAAGGTAAAAATCACTTCATCACTATTTTAGGATATTGGGAAAATGGAATTTGGAATGAAAATTTATTGGTTTTTGCTTACCAAATGATGTTGATTTTGGTTTTAGGACATATTCTTGCCTTAAGTAAACCTGTACAAAGAGCGCTCCATTTTTTAACTCGTTTTATTCATAACACTTCTACTGCAGTAGTGGTAGTGAGTTTTTTTACCATGCTTGTTGCATTTCTTAATTGGGGGTTGTGTTTAGTATTTGGAGCTTTATTGGTTCGAAAAATTGGAGATAAAGCTAGCGCAGAAGGTTTTTCTATAAATTATCCACTAGTAGGTGCTGCAGGTTATGTAGGCATGATGGTTTGGCATGGCGGCATGAGTGGTTCAGCTCCACTAAAAGCAGCAGAACCTATGCATTTGCAAAGTTTATTTAATCATGAAAAATGGAAAGAAATTGAAAATAATTTACCCGACTTTGTATCTACTTCAGAAACCATTTTCAGTCTAGAAAACGTAGTGGTATTTGGTGTGTTATTGGTTGTAGTTCCTTTATTTTTTTGGTGGCTATCTAAACGAACAAATAAAAAGACAATCGATTTAAATTTACGATTAGGCCAAAAAGAAATAGACCTACAAGAAAAAGATTTACACAAGTTTGAAGTTTCAGCATTTATAGGTGTTGGTTTTGGGTTGCTCTTACTCACCGCATTTTTTGTTAAGTATTATGAATCTTTATTGAATTTGCAATTAACTCCAAACATGCTTAACTTTTTAATGCTGGGTTTATGCTTTGTATTTCACAAAAACCTATTTCAATTTAAAAAGGCTTTAAGCGAAGCTATAAAAGGAGCAAGCGGAATATTAATTCAATTTCCATTGTATTTCGGAATCATGGGTGTTATGCAAGGTAGTGGTTTGGTAACTGAAATTGCAATTGGACTGAGTAGCCTTGCTAATGAAACCTTTTTACCTGTACTTACTTTTTTTAGTGCTGGATTGGTTAATATTTTTGTACCAAGTGGTGGCGGACAATGGGCAATTCAAGGACCCATTGCTATAGAATCTGGTTTAGAAATTGGTGTAGAAAGTTCTAAAATGATAATGGCTTTAGCGTACGGAGATCAAATTACCAATATGCTTCAACCGTTTTGGGCTTTGCCTTTATTGGCCATCACCAAATTAAAAGCACATGAAATCTTTCCTTATACTTTTTTACTTTTTGTATTTGGAAGTCTTATTTTTATTGCAAGTTTATTGTTGATTTATTAAAATACCTCATGCCGAAAAAAACTTCTCCATATCAATTTCCTGATCCTAATTCTGCTGGTGCTGAAGGTTTATTGGCAGTGGGCGGAAACTTACATGCTGAACGTTTAATCCTTGCTTATCAAAATGGTATTTTTCCTTGGTATAATCCGGGTGAACCTATTTTATGGTGGAGTCCAGACCCGCGGATGATACTTTTCCCTGAGAAGGTAAAAGTTTCAAAAAGCATGAAGAAGTTATTCAAAAAAGAAGCTTTTCAAGTAAGTGTAAATAAAGACTTTTTTTCGGTAATTGATTTTTGCTCTAAAGTTCCAAGACAAGGACAAAGTGGAACTTGGATTACTACAGAAATGAAAGATGCCTACCTAAAATTGCATAAATTAGGAATTGCTCAATCCGTAGAAGTTTGGCAAGATGAAAAATTAGTTGGTGGCTTGTATGGTATTTATTTAAAAGAACAAAAAGTTTTTTGTGGTGAAAGCATGTTCACCAGAGTAAGTAATGCTTCAAAATATGGTTTTATTTGGTGGGTAAAAGTGCTTCAACAAAAAGGAGTTGAATTAATTGATTGCCAAATTTACACGGAGCACCTTGCTAGTTTAGGTGCAGAAGAAATTAGTAGGGAAG
Organism: Psychroflexus sp.; assembly: GCA_965662165.1. Taxonomy (GTDB): domain Bacteria; phylum Bacteroidota; class Bacteroidia; order Flavobacteriales; family Flavobacteriaceae; genus Psychroflexus. Next base: position 2,729 of record CBFIGU010000013.1, on the reverse strand, counting down.
CATTTTTAAGTTATTTAAATGTTTAGATGAGAGCTCAGTTTTTTTACATCTTCATACCGAAAACAGCTAGTTAAATGGTCGTTAACCAATCCTGAAGCTTGCATAAATGCATATGTAGTGGTTGGTCCCATGAATTTAAAGCCATATTGTTTTAAATCTTTACTGAGCTTTTTACTCATTTCAGTTTGAGATGGAATATCTTCTAGCTTTTCAAATTTATTTTGAATGGGTTTATGATTTACATAATTCCATACAAAAGAAGAAAAACTGTTGTAATCTTTTTGTATTTGCATGTATGCTTTTGCATTATGTACAGCAGCTTCAATTTTACCGCGATGCCTAATAATTCTTTCATTTTGCAGTAAGTTATTCATCTCTTCTTGTGTAAAAGCAGCTACTTTTTGTAGGTCAAAATTCATAAAAGCAACTCTAAAATCATCTCTCTTCTTTAAGACCGTGATCCAGCTTAAACCTGCCTGAAAACTTTCTAAAGTCAATAGTTCAAATAACTTCTGGTCTTTTGTGGTTGGCACACCCCACTCTGTATCGTGATAGTTTATGTAAAGTTTATTTCCCAAACACCATTCGCATCTACTTTTATTCATTTTCAATTACATATTAAGGTAAAAATCTTGAGTAAGTTTCTTGTATGCATCTGTGTATTTATGCCTGGCAATTTCTATAATTAAGTTTTCTTCTTCTAACTGTTTTTGCTGAAAAGAAAACTCCATTAAAGAGCGTTTTATTGGTGATTGCGAATTCCCTTTTACATAACAAATTCGGTTTAAGTGCAAATTATGTGTTTTAGCTAAAGCTATAAATTCTGTTTGGTGTTCTTTTGGAAGAATGCAGGAGAAAATCCCGCTTTCATGAAGTAATTGTTTTACTCCATAAAGCAAGTCTTCAAATGGTAATGCCTCTGTAAATCGGGCATTATTTCTTGGAGTTTTTGCTCTTTTGTTGTCGTTTTGATTAAAAAAAGGTGGATTAGAAATGATGCTTTCGTAAGTTTCATTTATTTCTTCAACGAATTCTTGGAAACTGGCATGGTAGCAAAACAAGCGGTCTCCCCACGGACTATTTTCAAAATTATCTACACATTGTTCAAAAGCATCATCATCTAATTCAATAGCATCAATGACTTCTGCACTACTGCGTTGAGCCATTTGTAAGGCAATAATTCCTGTTCCAGCACCAACATCTAAAATTGCATTAGGTTGGTGTTTTAGTGTTGCCCATGCTCCTAATAAAACTCCATCTGTACCTACTTTCATGGCCGTTTTATCTTGCTTAACTTGAAAAGATTTAAATTTGAAAGTAGAAGACATTTAGATTTTTCTTACAAACATAAAGAATTCGGTTTTAGCAAATATTCTTCAGTATCTAAATAAGCGCTAAAAAAATTGAAGAGAAGTAAACGAATATATATTTTTGTGTAAAACTAACGCTATTGAAAACCATAAATAAAGAAGAACCAAAATGGATGGTTTTGTACACCAAACCCAACACATCCAAAAATTTAGAAAAACAACTACACAAAGCAGGAATTGAAGCTTACTGTCCCACAAGAATTGAAGTTAGACAGTGGAGTGATCGAAAAAAAAAGGTGCATGTTCCTGTTTTACCTTCTATGATTTTAGTAAAACTGAAGGAGTCTGAACGAAGTTTAGTATTTCAGTTTAACGGTGCTGTACGCTATTTGTTCTGGCAAAAGAAACCTGCTGTAGTAAGTACACAAGAAGTTGAAGCACTTAGAGAATCTTTAAACCATCCAAACCTTATCAAAACTGAAGTTGATACCATAAAAGTCGGTCAAAAAATCGATTTAAATGAATTAGGCTTTGCTGGTCAGGAAGGAAAAGTAAAGTATGTTTCTGGTAATAAATGCTGGGTGATTTTAGAAAAGTTGGGCTATGTTGTAAAAGTCACGCTTTCTGAATAACATTTTTTTAAGTCTTAAACAGGTTTCAGCACAATATAAAACTTTAGGTCAGGTTTTAATTTTAACTTTGCTTGTATTTAAATACGTAAGATGAAATATTACATCATTGCTGGTGAAGCTTCCGGAGATTTGCATGCCGCTAACCTCATTAAAGCGCTTTGTAAAAAAGATCCTAAAGCAAAAATACGTGCTTGGGGTGGCGACTTAATGAAAGAAGCTGGAGCTAAAATTGTAAAACACTATCGGGATTTAGCATTTATGGGGTTTTGGGAGGTAATTACTAACCTCGGCACCATCTTAAAAAATATTAAGTTTTGTAAAGAAGATATTGCGAAATTTGAGCCTGATGCTATTATATTTATAGACTATCCTGGCTTTAATATGCGTATTGCAAAATGGGCAAAAATAAATGGAATTGCTACCCATTATTATATTTCTCCACAAATTTGGGCTTGGAAAGAAAACCGAATTAAATCTATAAAACGCGACGTAGATTATATGTATGTAATTCTTCCGTTTGAAAAAGATTTTTATGAGAAAAAACATCAATTCCCTGTACATTTTGTAGGTCATCCTTTACTTGATGCTATTGAAAATAGAGCTGAATTAAACGAAGCTGTATTCAGAAAAAAACATCAATTAAGCGATTTACCCATCATTGCATTATTGCCAGGTAGCCGAAAACAAGAAATTTCTAAAATGTTAGAGAATATGCTAGCTATGTTGAAGCATTGTCCAAACTACCAATTTGTTATTGCTGGTGCACCCAGTCAAGAAGATGAGTTTT
>CBFIGU010000012.1:0-38206 GCA_965662165.1 Psychroflexus sp. | reverse complement strand
CGTTTGTTAATTAATCTTTAATCAAAGCTTTTGCCTTTATTTCCAAAATGAGTTAGGCCAATAAGGGCAGTTTAGCTGTACTTTATGGTTTTTTGCATAATTTTCAAGCTCAGAATCACTAAGTTTAATTTGCAATTCAGGAAATAATTTGCGTTCCTCAAATCTTACATAATCAATCAAAGTCTTTTGAATTTCATTAATATGTAATTCTTCTATATAATTGGCCTTTATAAGTTGCTCTATTTTTTCATGATATTCTTGTGCTGTATTTGTAAGCTTAGAGACTTCAACTGAAATAGGAAATAGATAAACTTCTTCTTGTTGAAAGTGAATTTTAAGGTATTCTTCCCAAAACCAGTCGATATAATTTTTTATTTCAACTAATTCAGCTTTTTTAAGACCTTTCTTTAAACGTAAAGCAAATACCAAAATGTCGTGATGTTCCCGACTTAGATTTTGTAATGCTGTATGTCTTTTAAGCGGTTTTGGCATAGACCAAATGTCCTTAATTTTATGTGTAAATAAGCAATTGTGTTAAAAAAATATGATTCGAAATTTAATAACCAGTTTGGTTATGTTTTACTTTTCCCCAAAATGTTCTATAAACAAAATAACTGTACAATAATACTAAAGGTCCGCCGATAGCTACAAAACCCATCATAATTTTTAAGGTTTTAATCGATGCTGCTGCATTGTAAATGGTAATGCTATTTTCTATACTTGGGTTAGACATTAATAGTCTTGGATACAATTCAAAAGCCACAATTACAAGTAATAAGGAAATGGTAAAACTTGTAAAAATAAAGGCCCAGCCATATTTTTTCTTACTAGCTAATCTAGGTACATTGGCTATGCTTAAAAATACTAATAAAGGCACTATAAATAAAACTTTGTTTTGTTCAAAAACCACTAAAAGATGATCTAAATATAAAAATCCATAGCCTGTAGTTATCAAATAAGCTAGGATAAAAAATGCCATTCCTTTTTTTAAAAAACCTTTAATTCTATCAAATAATTTCCCTTCTGTTTTAAGCAATAAATAAATTGCGCCGTGCATCATAAACAATGCTAAACTTGTAACGCCAACTAAAATTGAAAACGGGTTGAGAAATTCAAAAAAGCCGCGTCCAACATATTCATAGTTTTGATCGAGTGGCATTCCGTTAAGAATGTTTCCTAAAACTACACCCAATAGAAATGCCAGCATGATGCTAGAAATAGAATAGCTCCAATCCCACAATCTTCTCCACCAAAGCATGTCTTCCATATTTCTAAATTTGATAGAAATACCTCGAAAAATAATAAAAAGTAAAAATAGAATAAATGGCGTGTACATAGCCGAAAATAAAGTACCATAAAAAACAGGGAAACCAGCAAATAATGTTCCGCCACCAATAACCAACCAAACTTCATTTCCATGCCAAGTAGGGTCAATGGCTTTTAACGCGGTTTCTCTACTTGTATTTTTTCTAAAAAACATATGCCAAGCACCAGCTCCAAAATCAAATCCATCTAAAATGGCATAGCCAGAAAAAAGTGCTCCGACGACTAAAAACCACCAAGTTGGATAATCTATTCCTAATAAAGTTTCCATATTATTTTATTTTGCAATTACTTCTGCTATTTCTTTATTTAAACTTCCATCATCAAAGTTGATATCACTTTCTGGACCGCTCTTAATCTTCTTGTTCATTAAATAAATGAATAAAAGAAATAATACTAAATAGACTACAAAAAACAAGATTAACGAGAATAACACTTGATTGGCTTGTACACTTTTAGATAAAGCATCAGAAGTTCTTAGTAAACCATAAACTACCCAAGGCTGTCTGCCCATTTCAGCAGCAAACCAGCCAAATTGATTAGCTAATTGTGGCAATAGTGCTGTGAAAACAAAAGTCCATAACAACCATTTTTTCTGAAAAAGCTTACCGCGTTTCCACTGCCATAATGCAAATAAGCTTAAAGCAATAAGAAACATGCCAATAGCCACCATTAAATGATAAAATTGAAAAACAGCATTCACTTGAGAAGGTTGATCTTCTTCAGGAAAAGCATCTAGGCCTGTGACTGGAGTTTCAAAATCTTGATGTAACATAAATGAAAGTCCTCCAGGCACTTTTAAGCCACTCACTTCTTTATTTTCTTTATCTACCCAACCCAACAAGTATAAATCTGCTGCTGCTGATTTTTCAAAATGTCCTTCCATAGCGGCTAATTTTGCGGGTTGATTAACAGCTACACCTTCAGCAGAACTGTGACCCGTAAATAGTTGAGCTAATGAAGCAATGGCTGCAACTACCAAGGTAATTTTGAATGCCTTTTTAGATAAGAATACAAAACGACCTTTTAAAATATAATAAGCATGCACACTTAAGATTAAAAATGATCCAGCTAAGAAAGCACCAAGCCAAACGTGAGTTAACCGGTCAACAGAAGATGGATTAAAAACCATAGCCCAAAAATCAACTATTTCTGCTCTGGCTTGCATTCCTTCTCCTACAATATGGTAACCAGCAGGCGTCTGTTGCCAAGAATTGGCTACCACAATCCACACTGCAGAAAACATAGAACCTAAAAAAACGGCCCAAGTAGCCACTAAATGTACCCAAGGTTTTACACGGTTCCATCCAAATAATAATACACCCAGTGCACTACTTTCTAAAGCGAAGGCAAAAATACCTTCAGCTGCAAGTGCACTTCCAAAAATATCGCCTACATAACGTGAATAAGTTGCCCAATTAGTTCCAAATTCAAATTCCATAACAATACCTGTTACCACACCAATACCAAAAGTAATGGCAAAAATTTTAGTCCAAAATTTGGCCAGTACTTCGTATTCTTTTTGTTTAGTACGTAAATACATACTTTCAAAAACGACCATGATTAATCCAATTCCAATGCTTAATGGTGGGTAGATATAATGAAAAGCGACTGTGAAGGCAAATTGGATACGAGAGAGAATTTCTACATCCATAATTTTTTTTACAAAGCTAATTAAAGTAATAGGAGGAAGTTTGCAACCTATGTTACATATTCTTTAAATTAAGCCTTAACAAACCCTACCTATGCTTACTAAACCTTAGAATAAATTAAAAATCATTATATGGGTAATTGGGAGCTTCAACAATGATTAAATTGAATACATTTAAAAAACTTGAATTGAAATAGTTAACTAGCAGACAAACCATTAAAATGAAAAATCACGTTCTGTAGAATCAAGTTAGCGTTTGTATTCATACAAACATTTAGATACATTTTTAAACTTTGTGTATAGATCAATCACTTGTAAATTAGGCTAAACTACTGTTTTTGTACTTACTATGTATAGAATTATTATTGATGGAAAAGCTTCAAAAAATGAATGATTAATTAAGTCTTAAAGTTTTATTTATATTTAATCCAGATAAGCTTTGTTATTTAGAATCATTCCATATATTTGCAGCAAAAAAATTTAAATCTTATAAAATGAATATTGTAAAACACTCGAAACTTACGCTTTTTTGTGGAATTTTAGCTTTTGGTTTATGGTCTTGTTCAGATGATGATGACAACGGACTTCAAGGTTTAACTGTGCCTGAAAATTATGTTTCAGATAATTACGATACTAATGTAGAAACTGAAAACCTGGTAGTGAATGAACTTGGAAATTTAACTGCTGATGTAAATAATGCAGAAGCTTCTGCACCAAATGCAGGAATTTCATCTATAGATTATCCTTCAACATTAGCTTCTATTACAGAAACAAATTACAAGACCCTTGTAGAAGGTTGGTTACCAGAATTGGTTAATGCTGCTAACGCTAATGAAGCGTTTGTGAATCCTGGTTTAGGAAATACACCAGATGCTTCAAGTGAAGGTGGATTATTAGGCACGAGACTTTTAGATGAATATGGTCTTGAGTTAGAACAAATGGTGGAAAAGGGCTCATTTGGAGCAGCATTATACAATCATGCAATTACAGTGGTAAATAATATTAAATCTGGTGAAGAAGGCTTCAATACGAGTAGCGCTGTAGACCGATTAGTTGAAATTCACGGGACAACGCCAAATTTTGATGTCTCTGAAGTTACTGCAGCTGCAACCTATTCAAAAAGACGTTCAAATCTTTCAGCTGAAACAGGTTTTTTCTTTGACATTAAAGACAATTTGATTACTGCAAAAGCTGCGATGGATGCAGGTACTAATTTTAATGTGGAAAGAGATAATGCACTAGATGAATACTTGTTAAATTGGGAAAAATCCAACTTTGCAACGGTTATATTTTACTGTAAATCTACTATAGATCAACTCAATGCTGCATTTCAACTAGCAGATGGTGAGCAAAGAGACATTGCCTTAGGAAATGCTATGCATGCTTATGCAGAAGGTGTTGCTTTTGCCCATGGATTTAAAAGAATGCCTGTAAAACAAATTACTGATAACGAAATAGATTATATTTTAAGTGAATTAAAAGCTGAAGAAGGACAAAACCCAGAAAGCTATCAGTTTTTAAATGATACTAATCTTTTGCAAAATCTGGAAGGCTTAATTGGATACATTCAAAATATTTACAATTTTAGTGATGAAGAAGTTGAAAGCTTCTATGTAAATAACTAAATACCCTTAAAATTTAATATTGCGGACTCACTTCAACAGTGAGTCCGTTATTTAATAAAATGAAAGATGAAAATGAAAAACCTTAAATATCTACTTGTTGTTTCAATTGTGATGTTCCTTTTAGTAGGATGCAATTCAGACGATTCAGGAAATGGAGATAATTTAACTAACAATTTTGATCGTGAACAAATGCTTGCGAATTGGGCTGATCATTTGATTATTCCTTCTTATCAAAATTTTGTTAGTAAAACCAATACGTTACAAGACGCAAATACTACGTTTATTAATGAAACTAATTTAGAGAATCTAACCAATTTGCGTACCGCTTGGGAAGATGCTTATATTGCTTGGCAAAAAATAGAAATGTATGATATTGGTCCTGCAAGAGATATCGTTTTACGTTCGTTTCTAAATACCTACCCAACCAATACTGTAAACGTGAATTCGCTGATTGAAAGTCAAAATTACAACCTAGCAGACCCAAACTTAAATGATGAACAAGGATTCCCTGCTTTGGATTATTTACTTTTTGGCATAGCTGAAAATGATGCTGAGTTTGTTGATCTATTCGCCAATGGAAATAATCACCGTCAATTTTTAACAGATGTAGTAAATTCAATTCATAGCCGTGGTGAACAAGTTTTAGATGATTGGCAAAATGGTTATAGAGATGTATTTGTTCAAAATTCGGGTTCATCTGCAAATAGTTCTACCAACAGAATGGCTAACGTTTTTATGGAATACTATGAAGTTAGATTAAGAAACGGAAAAATAGGATTTCCAGCAGGAGTTTATTCTGGTGGAGAACCACAGCCAGACCGAGTTGAAGCTTTATATAATAGAGAATTATCAAAGACACTTGCTTTAGAAGCCTTGGAAGCTCATCAAAATTTCTTTAATGGAACCGCATTTAATGATGGCAATTCAGGTGAAAGCTTTGCTGATTATCTTGATTATTTAAATGCGATAAAAAATGGTGAAGATTTAACGGTATTAATTAATAACCAATACGTAGAATCTATTGCTAGTATTAATGAATTAGATGGTAATTTTTTTAATCAAATCAATACTAACAACAACGGAATGCTAGAAGCATTTGAAAGTCTGCAAGACAATGTGGTCTTTTTAAAATCTGATATGTTTTCTGCACTAAGTATTGCCCTAGAATTTGATAGCGGCGATGGCGATTAATAAATAAATACTTTTAAATCTTTTAGAAAATTTAATTGAACAAACGTATACTCACATACTTAAAAACTCCAATAAAAGCCGCTCCTTTAGCGGTTTTTAGAGTTTTTTTTGGGCTCTTAATGATTTACACTACCCTGCGCTTTGTATTACAAGGTTGGGTTGAGAAATATTATATAGAACCGCAGTTTCATTTTAAATATTTTGGTTTTGAGTTTGTAGAATCTTTAGGAGTTTACACTTACCTTCTCTATTTAGTTTCCTTTTTAGCCGCAATTGGCATAACACTTGGTTTTAAGTATAGATTATCAATTTTAATCTTCTTCCTGAGTTTTACGTATTGTGAACTTATAGACAAAACGTACTACTTAAACCACTATTATTTTGTTAGCATTGTAAGCTTTCTTTTAATATTTCTTCCTGCTAATGCATATTTTTCGATTGATGCTTTACGAAATAAAAAAATAGCTTTTTATAAAATTCCGAGATACAACATTTTGGTCATTCAATTGATGCTAAGTATAGTTTACTTTTATGCAGGATTAGCTAAAATAAATTCGGAATGGCTTCTCAATGCTATGCCGCTCAAAATTTGGTTACCTTCTCGTTATGATTTACCTGTTTTAGGAGATTTATTTCAATTAGAATGGGTTCATTATGCTATGAGTTGGAGCGGAATGCTTTATGACTTACTTATTCCTTTTTTATTATTCAATAAGCGTACTAGAACATTTGCTTTTGTTTTAGTAGTTGTTTTTCATGTGATGACTCGCGTTTTATTTCCAATAGGAATCTTTCCTTATGTAATGATTTGCTCTACCTTAATATTTTTTGATGCATCATTTCATGAGAAAATCATCTCTTTTATTCGGAAGCTTTTCAATTTCAAAAGCATACAAGATTTAGCTGTACTGGAATGGAAGCCTAGTTTCCGAAATAAATTGATTGTAGGATTTTTTATTACTTTTTTCAGTTTCCAACTCGTGTTTCCGTTTAGATATTTGCTGTATCCAGATGAGTTGTTTTGGACTGAAGAAGGCTATCGCTTTTCTTGGCGTGTAATGCTCATGGAAAAAGGTGGTTATGTTCAATTTAAAGTAGTAGATCCAGATACTGGCAAATGGTTTTATGTAGAGAACCAAAATTTCTTAACCGAATACCAGCAAAAACAAATGCGAATTCAAGCTGATTTAATTTTAGAATTTGCTCATTTTTTAGAAGATTACTATCAAAATAAGGGAATTTCTAAGCCAGAAATCTATGTAGACAGTTATATTGCTTTAAACGGAAGAACTAGTAAACCCTACATTGATCCTAATGTAGACCTTACAAAAATAGAAGACACTTGGCAACACAAAAATTGGATTTTACCTTTTAATGAAAAAATTTATGGTTTTTAAGCAACTTATTTTTTTTATAAGTCTATGCACAGCATTTAGTATGCATGCTCAATTTTCTCTTCAAGGTAAATTAATTAGTGAAGAAAATAAAAAACCCATTGAAAATGTGCAGGTATGGGATACATTTTCGGGAAAAACAGCTTTAAGTGACACAAATGGTAATTTTAAATTCGAAAATTTAAAAGCAGGAGAACGTACCCTTGTTTTCTTAATTGATAATTATTCGTATGATGAAAAAATCATCAATTTACAGGAGGATACACAGAAAACATTTGTTTTAAATCAATCAATAAATCTATCTGAAGTAGTAGTTCAAGCTAAAAAAAGAGAGCTTTTTCAGCTTAGAAGACTAAAAGATGTTGAAGATTTGCAAATAAATGCGGGTAAAAAAACCGAAGTTGTACTTGTGGGACAAATGATTGGAAATAAATCAAATTCTAATGCCAGACAGGTTTTTGCTCAGGTAGCTGGATTAAATATTTATGAAAGTACCAATTGTGGTTTACAGCTTTCCATTGGGGGTCGTGGTCTGGACCCTAACAGAACATCTAACTTTAATACCAGACAAAATGGATACGATATCAGTGCCGATGTCTTGGGTTATCCTGAAAGTTATTATACGCCGCCGGCAGAAGCGCTAGAAGAAATTCAAATTATTAGAGGAGCGGCATCTTTACAATATGGAACTCAATTTGGTGGTTTAATTAATTTTAAGTTGAAATCACCTTCTACAAGAGACATCGAAATAATAAGTAGACAATCTTTTGATACCAATTGCGGTTATTCCACCTTTAATAGTTTTAGTGGAACCAATGGTAAATTTAGTCATTACACCTACATTAATTATAAAAATAATATAGGAATGGCTCCAAGGGAAAACATGAGTCTTGAATCTATTAATGCGTTTACAAGCCTGAATTATCAATTGAATGAAAAAACCAAAATAGGATTAGAATATACGCATTTAAGTTACTTAGCGCAACAAGCAGGTGGTCTTACCGATGTTCAATTTTATGAAGATGCTACCTTTAGCAACCGAACCCGAAATTGGTTTAGAGTTAATTGGAATTTATTAACTGCAAAGTTTAATCATCAACTTTCTAAAAAAAGTAAAATAAGTTTGATTGCATGGGGAATGAATTCTTCTAGAGATGCTATTGGCTTTAGAACTGATCGTGTTTCTCAAATAGATAATTTTTCAGAACCAAGAGATTTAGAACGAGGCGATTTTGTAAATTGGGGTGCCGAATTTAGATACTTAACAGAATATGAAATAGATTCTAAAATCAATTCTACTTTACTATTAGGCACAAAATACTATCACGCCAGAAATGCACAAAGGCAAGGTCCTGGAACAAGAGATGCAGATGCCAATTTTAATTTTGTAGATTATCCTGTGGCTGAATTACCAACCGAATTAAGGCAATCTGATTTTGATTTTCCAAATTTAAACTTAGCTGCTTTTGGTGAAAATATTTTTTACTTAAACGATAAATTATCTGTAACCCCTGGTTTTAGATTAGAATATATTAAAACTGAAGCTAATGGAACCTATAGAGCGGTAAACCGTGATTTGGCTGGTAACGCCTTACAGGATTCAACTTTTGTAGACCAACGCTCTAGAGAACGTATAATTTTATTAGGCGGTGTTGGTATAAGCTACAAACCAAAGTCTTTTGCAGAAGCTTATGCCAATATTTCAAGAAACTATCGTTCAGTTACGTTTAACGATATTAGAATAATAAATCCATCATTTCAAGTTGACCCCAATATTAAAGATGAAGATGGATTTACAGCAGATTTTGGTTTTCGCGGTCGCGTTAACAAAACCATCTCTTATGATGCTAATGTATTTGGAATTTGGTATAACGATATTATTTCTGAAGTACAGCGCGTTGGCACTCGAATTAATGCTTTTGGCGAAGAAGTTCCCGCTGGTAGAGTGGTTCGTTACAGAAGTAATATCGGAAACGCATTAATTTATGGTTTAGAAAGCTTAGTAGATTGGAACATTAAGGAAAGTTTTTTTGAACAAGAAAAAGAACTTAGGCTAAATTACTACGTAAACCTGGCTGTAACGCAGTCGGTCTTTACTTCGTCTGAAGAACCAGGCGTTGAAAATAATGAATTGCCATTTGTACCCAACATTAACTTAAGAACAGGTTTAAAAGCAGGTTACAAGAATTTTCTGATGGACATTCAATATTCTTATCTTTCAGAACAGTATACAGATGCCACCAATGCTCCACAAGATTTAAACGATAATCAAAGTGGAATTATTGGAAGTATTCCTGCTTATGGAGTTTTTGATATTTCTTTTTCTTACCGTTATCAAAAATGGACTTTAGAAACAGGCGTAAACAATTTACTAAATGAAATTTATTTTACACAACGCGCAACTGGTTATCCAGGACCGGGAATCATACCCGCTTTACCGCGAAGTTTCTATGCAACCTTGCAGTACCAGTTTTAATGTTCATTAGTTTTATTTAAGGTAAACCCTATTTAAATAAAAACTCCAGCATTGATTAACACTCAATACCGGAGTAAGTATGAAAAATTAATAAATTTTATAAGGCCATTTCTTCTTGCAGGATGGATATTTTCGGAAACATATTTACTTCAGACTTCACTGAATTAGAGATTAAGCAAGCTTTTTTAGCCTTATCTAATACTTTTTTTGCCTTTTCCATTTGTGCTTCATCTTCTAAAATTACTTCTGGATAAAGTTGGATTTCACGCATGGCAAATCGACCATCAACCTTATCTAAAATTCCTTTAGATTTGCATTTAAAGCTTTTAAAGTTTAATCTAGAATGTTCTGCTACCGCTAGAAATGTGGTCATTAAACAACTACTTACAGCCGATGTAAACAAATGTTCTGGAGACCAAGTATGTGGAATTCCACCTGGAAATTGAGTTGGTGTAGCTACTTCAATCTCATTGGTTATGTTATGTGAAACATTGTGTAATTCTGGCGAATACATTTTTCCTTTTCTAGTATTCATCCATTCTATTTCTACGTTGTATTCGTGATCTATCATGTTACTTATTTTAGCCTGCAAAAATAGATGGAAACCCAATAATCATTTATGACTATGCTCATAATTAAGCGACTTTGGATTTTACCAATCTTAGATATATAGGTTATTAAAAACCAAACGGTATTATCTATAAAAAAACCCATAACAAAATGTTATGGGTTTTAGTTAATAAAGTTTTTACTTTAATTCTATGCTTATTGATTTAACCAAGCATTACGAACTGCAACTTGTTCTGAAGTAGCATTCTCATCTTCAACGATAGATTTTGATACTGCCATTGGCTTGGTTAGTGTAGCTTCAATTAAAATAGTTTCTCCATCGCGCTCCAACTCCATAGTAATATCTTGTCCTACTTGCCAGCTATACATCATTCCAATGGTTTGTTGTGCGGTTTCTAAGGTCAAATCAGAACCATTCACTTTTTTAATCACATCACCAACTTGTATGTTTTGTGATTTCCAAAATGAATTATCTAATGCATTATTTTTAAAGAAAATCTCGCCTTTTTGTGGGTTAGCATCAAAAATGATATTCTGACCACCAGAGAAAATAAAGTTGGTTTCTACTTCTTTTTCAGCTTTGGTTAAACCTACCATTTCAAAAAACTCATCATAATCTATTGGCGTTTCTCCTTCTACGTGAGTTCTTAAAAATTCACCTACACTAGGGTAAGTCATTTCAGTAATTTCATCAATAAGTTTGTCATCTTCAAAAGGTTGATCTACACCATATTTATTTGACAATTCTTTCATTAAAGAAAGCATGCTACGTTCGCCATCACTTTCTTTTCGCATTAAAATATCTACACACATACCAATTAAAGCACCTTTCATATACACATTATAATAGTTAGATGCGTATGGTTCTTCCAATACATTTTCACTCATTACGGTAAAACTCATGCTGTCGTCAAGATTTTTTGACGTCATGATTTTATTATCAATGGTGTTATAGAATTCTTGTGGCTCTACTAAACCTTTATAAACTTGAAAATGCTGAGCAAAATATTCTGTAACGCCTTCGTACATCCATAAATGTTTAGAGAATGTTGGCTCATTGTAGTCAAAATAATGAACATCTTCAGAATGAACTGAAAGTGGCGTGACAATATGAAAAAACTCATGAGCAATAACATCAATCATTGTTGCTTTTAAGCTCTCTAATGGCATATTTTCACTAAAAACAGCAACCGTAGAAGTTTGGTGCTCTAACGCCCCAAATCCTTTAGGCGAGTCTTCTTTACCTTCAGATAAGTAGACATAAATATCATATCTTGATGTTGTATTTATTTCGCCTAAATAAGCTTTTTGAGCTTCCATCATTTCAAAAACAGTTTCCTTTAAGCTTTCTGCTGTATGTGTTTTATTAGGTGAAAAAAGACTCAATACAATTTTAATATCGCCAACCATAAATTCTTCTACATCCAAATCGCCATACATCATTGGGTTATCTGTAATGTCAAAATACCGGGGTGCAAAATAGCTACTGGTTATATTTGCTCCGTCTTCGCTAGCTTTTTCTCCTGTACTTTTTAAAGCAGAAGTTCTATCAAAAGAAGCTGGTGCAGTTACATCTAAAGTATATTGATTACTTTTTAATTCATCAAAATAACCAATAAAACCATGTAAGTTTAAAACATAGTTGTCTTCTTCAATGTTTGTACCCGCTGGAGAAAATGGTTGCTCTCCTCCTATTCCACCGCTGGTTTCAATATCATAAGTATCATTTACGTAATACGTAATTTGATCTAATTTTTTAGCTCCAACAATTGTCCAAGTATTATTGCCAGATTTAGTTGCATTTAGTTTATTTCCATCATAATCTAGTGCTGTAAAATCATCTACATATTTACCAAAATCACTTACTGAGTAAGTTCCTTGTATAACGCGTGGTAACCTATAAGTAACTGTATCTTGTGTAAAGCGACCAGGATTGATACTTACTGGAACCCTATCGTTGTTTACTGCAGTTAGGTCTAAAGCTGTTTTAATAGGTGTGTTTGCTGCTAAATCATCTGTCTTTTTGGTTGCATCACAAGCAACTAACAAAAATCCTAGACTTAAAATACTTAAAATTTTCCTCATAATAATTTTTGAATTTCTTATAGGACGAGCATTGATGTAAATTGTTACACCAAAATTGTAAGTATTTCTCTAAAGTTTTCTACATGAAGCAGTTTTTTGAATTTAAAATTCACATGAATGTTAAAAATTATTTATGTGACTTTAATCACATTCCTAGATGTGGCATTTTCCTATTTTTGCAAAGTGAATATACATCTAAAAATATATGCTCATCTTTTCATGTTTGTTCTACTCATGGGCATCTTGAAGCAGTCCTTCTTTTTTGGATACTATATTACCTTTACTGAAAATTTCATTGAAAACTTTTGTGAGAACAAGGATAAACCTGAGTTAAAATGTGATGGTAAATGTTTTCTAGGTGATCTAATTGACAGAAGTAATTCTGATTCAGTTGAAATTCCACCTTACTTAGAAAATCAAATTGTTTTATTTTTCGAAGACATTCCAATAAACCACTTTGCTTTTTCTGTAACTTCTAATACGTTATTTAATTACTTCAATAACTATCAATTCAGTTATACTAGTTTTAATTTTAAGCCGCCCAACGCTTACATATAACTACAAGTTTTGCTTCTGCGTAATTTTTTTTACGCAGAAGCTTACCCATTTATTTTATAAAAATTAAAACTAGAATACAATGAAAATATTTTCATTTATATTTCTTGTGTTTGCCTTTTTTCAGGTGAATGCACAGGAAAAAGAATACCAAATACTTAACCAAAAAACCAATCAAATAATAGCAAATAGCGCTATTTATCTAATCCAATCTAACCAACAAATTGAATCTGGTTTAGATGGAAAATTTACTATTGACTTCAACAACCAAAAGGAAATTAAAATTCATATTATTTCTTTAGGTTACGAAAGTTTAAATACCACTTTAAAAGCAAAAGATACTAATACAACTATTTACCTTGTTCCTTCAGAAAATCAACTTCCAGAAGTATTAATTTCAGGAAGAGTTTTTGAAGATCCTGTAATGAATATTAGTACGCCAGACTTAACCGAAAGAGTTACACAACCTAAAAACGTAGCCGATTTATTTAGAGATATAAATGGTTTTGGTTTAATTAAACGTGGCAATTATGCTATAGATCCTTCATTTAGGGCTGCCCAATATGAGCAACTTAACATTCAATATGATGGAGGCACAAAAGTAATGCATGCTTGCCCAAACCGAATGGACCCAATAACCACTCATGTAATCCCTGAAGATATTTCTAAAATAGAAGTTATTCGGGGTCCGTACACTATGCGTTATGGTGCTACTTTTGGCGGATTAATCAATATGGTTTCTAAAAAGCCAGAGATTGGAAATTATGGCTTTTCTGGTAGTGCATCTTCTGGATATGAAACCAATGGAAACTCAACTGTCAATATGCTTAGATTACAATATGCCGAAGAAAAATTTGATGTAGTTGGTATGTATGGATATCGAGATTTTGGAAATTACGAAGATGGAGATGGAAGAGAAATACCATCTTCTTTTAGAAGTATTGACTACAGTTTGCGAATGGGCTATAATTTCTCTAATCTAGAAAGTTTACAATTGCATTGGAGACAATCTTTTGGCAGAGATGTCCTGCATGCATCCTTACCCATGGATTCTGATTATGATGACTCTTCTATTTTGTCTTTAGATTATTATAAAAAAAGACCGAATAAAACACTACAAAAAATTCAGGCTAAAATATATTATTCTTACGTAGACCACTTAATGAGTAATACAAGAAGAAGCAATTTTGAAGTTGCAGAAGCCAGGTCTCCAGTTGAAGCTACTACTGCTGGCGGTCGATTAGAATTAGAGTGGAAACTAGAAGATTTCTGGACGCTTTATACAGGTACAGATGCATTATTAATTAGCAGAGATGGTGTTAGAAATCGACTCGTAAAGCAGAATATGATGGGAATGCCATTAAATCCACCATTAGAATTTACAGACAAAATATGGCAAGATTCTTATATTAATGATTATGGTTTTTTTGTAGAATCTAGATATAAATTAAATGCTTCTACATTACTTAACGCAGGCTTAAGATACGATCTTGTTAATTCTGAAATACAAGATCCAGAAGCCGATTTTCTTAACTATTACCCGAATTTAGATAATCGTATTGAACATAATTTTAGCGCTACACTTTCTGTGAAAAAGTTACTTGATGCAAACAATCAACTGGAGTTTGCTTTTGGCCGCGGAGTACGATCTGCAAATATGATTGAGCGAGCTATAAATCATTTTCAAGTGGGGCAAGATCCTTTTGAATATATCGGAAATCCAAATTTAGACGCAGAAGTGAATAATCAATTCGAAATTGCTTATCAAGGAAAAAAGAAATTGAATTCTGGAATTATTGAAATGAATTGGGGTGCTTCAGTTTATTTCTCATATTTCGAGAACTACATTGTAGCGATAATCGATCCTACTAAAGACAGAAAGTTTATGCCAAATCAAGAACCTTTAAATCCAAAGGTATTTAGAAATCTAGATGATGCTTATAAAACTGGATTTGAAGCTAATCTTGGTTTCCGCTTTTTGGAAAACTTTCAATTTAATGCAGAAACTGCTTATGTCTATGCTAGAAATGAAGATTTAAGTGAGTCATTACCTTTAACTCCACCTTTGCGTTCTAATTTCAGTCTGCAGTTCAACAAAAATAAATTTTGGAGTGCTATAGATTATAGAATGGTGAGCAAACAAGACGAGTTGGCTACATCTTTTGGAGAAAATGAAGCTACACCCGCTTACGAATTATTAGATATTCGCTTAGGATATGAAATTATTGAAGGTTTAAACCTTGGTGCTGCAGTTTTAAATGTATTTGATACGCAATATTACGATCATTTAAATTTTGCATTCAGAAATCAAGCCGATGCTGGTTTAAGTGGAATGGAACGTCTTACCGATCCCGGTAGAAATTTCACATTATTTGCTAAGTATGATTTTTAAGCTATCAAACTAATAAACAAACTCCCTTTATGTAAAAACTTAAAGGGAGTTTTTTTTTTAGCACTTCAATTAATTATTTTTCCTTTAAAAAGTCTAAGTTTTGGTTGACCCATTCCCCTACTAATTTACCTTGGTCTTGACCAACATAAACAGCAGATTCGTAATGTATTCCGCCATAAATTCTACTATTTGCGGCTTCATTTGCTGCATGTTTAAAAGAATCAAATTCTCTTATTGGTAAACCATAAGGAACTTCAGTATCATCTAAAAATGAAAAATCTGAACCAAAGATATCAGTTAAGACTTCTGATGCTGCTGTAGAAACTACAGAATGGCCGCTTGTATATTCTGGAAAAGGTGGAGTTTGTAAAATTGGTATCCAATCTGCATCAATATATTCAACAATTAAGGTTTCTGGTCTTACCAAATTACTACGGTATTTTTCGTCCCAACAACTAATAAAAGCATCAGCTAAAGCTATACTAGTTTTGGTATGTGCAAAAACAGTTTTATTAAAGTCTGCATCGGTATTATTGCAAGCAATTTTAGTAATACCAACCCAATGTGCTCCTGGTGTAATTTTCTTTTCAGCAAACATAAAATGACCTTTGTTTACTGTAACAAAAGGATTACAATCCCAAAATCTTGCAATAGCTATTTCTTCACTTTGGTCTCCTTCTTCTCGAATTGAATTAATTTTATCGTAGACAAATTTTAATTCAGCATAAAACTCACTTCCCTTTTCTAAAGAAAATTCTGGATGCCTTTTGGGTTTAAATTGACTTGCAGAATCTAAAACAAAAGGTCTTATTTTATTCCAATTGGGCTCAATTCCTTTCATGTATGAAGGCGGAGTAGGTTTCCATGCACTTTTCTCTGAAGAGTAAATATTGTAATCTTGCATGGTTCGAGTTTCTTTGTACATATCGTTATTCATCCAACTGGTAATTTGCTTTGAAACTTCTAAACCATATTGTTTAGCATTTTTAAATTGCGTGTTATTGATATTCTCCCAATTCGTATATAAACTATCTCTGTAGGCTGTCATTTTCTCGTTAGAAAAAACAAGCTCTTTGGCTACATCTAAATACGCTATTAAGGCAGCTAATTTTAAATCTACATTCTCATTTTTAGTACTTAGAGCAAGCGTATCTAATTCTGTTAATTGACCTACAAGTGATTTATAATTAGAATTGTCTTGATTGGCATTTAAAACTTCATAAGCTGCAATGTTTGGATAAACATAAATTCTACTAGCTACAGGAGGAGAAAAAATATCATGAATCATTACTTTAGTGAGTTGATCTATCGCTTCATGATAATCTTTTCTAGTAATTTCAATCTGCTTATCATTGCTTTTACAAGAAAGCATACTAACAGAAAAAACTATGAGAAGTGCTTTAAGTAGTTTCATTATTTATAAGAATAAGTTTTTATTGCTGCATTATTTTGAATAACAACTAAAATTTTTCCATCTTTCATTTCAATAAAAGCAAAAGATTTTAATTGTTCATCTATAGGGTTTGCTCCTAATGAACTCAAAAGTTGATATGATTTTTCATTTTCAACTAACAAACCTTTCAATGAATTATAGGCTCCGTGGTAAGTATTCATTTTATAGGAATTCCCACCAACTAACAAATGACTTTTATCTGAAGAAAAATCTACAGCTGATATAGAATTAATAGGAGCTAATTGAAAATCTTTAGGAAGTTCTACAAAAGATGTGAAGTTCCCATCTACATTTTTTAAATAACCAGAAGCCAACTTATCTACTTCAAAAACTGAAGCATTTTTAATAGATTTTGGAGTAAGAACATCTTCAATGAGTTGACCAGCCATACTTTTATGATCTTTAAAGCGCTTGCTAATCACATTCATTTGTCCTGCTAATTCATCTTTAGTATTTAACGGATAATAATCTCCATTTAGGTTGTAAGCAACAGCAGTTTCTTTTACACCATTCTCATCAAAATCTCCATAATACATGCGTAAAGGTCCATCGAAGTATAAATTAAATTTGGTGTTTAATCCATAATTCCCCAAAACAAGGTCTTTGTCTCCATCTCCATCCATATCATGAAAAGCTAGACTCTGCCATAAACCATTTAAGTTATCTGGTAATTTTTCAGAGATTAATTTACCTGAATTATTTAAAAATAAATAAGGTTGGTCCCACTCTGTAGTAACTACAAGGTCTTTAGTTCCATCTTCATTTACGTCCTGCCATTTCGCATCGGTAACTCTAGCGTTTAATTCAAAATTTTCATCTTTGGTAAAATTTCCATTTCCATCATTAATTAAAATATAAGATGAAGGCAATTGCCCAAAATCACCAAGTACAGCGTAATTCCCAATAAACAGATCGGTATCTCCATCTGCATCATAATCGTAAGCGATTACTGTTGAAGTAACAAAAGAATTGGCTGGGATTGGATTTTTAGTTTTAACAAAAACACCATCATTATTGATGTACAATCGATCTTGTAAATAACTAGGGTTTGAATTTGCACCGCTGCCAACATATAAATCTAAATCGCCATCGGCATCTGCATCAAAAAATGTAGCCGTATTATCTTCAAAAATAAAATCATCTTCAAAAAGCATTTGTTGAGATTTTTTGAAGTTAGTTCCATCATTCATGAATAATGTAGCTGGTTTTCCCGCTGAATTTCCAATAAATATATCTTCAAAACCATTCTGGTCTACATCTGCAACTGCAACTGCTGGTCCTAATGTAGAAACCTTGTAAGGAATTAATTTTTCTTCGGCAAAATCATTATAATTGTCTTCTTGATGTACATAATTAATCACATCAACTTCAGTAAACTTAGGTTTGGTTTCTAAAGCTTTTACTGAATAATCAAAGGTCTTATTAGTTGAAGCATAGTTAACTTCTAGTATTTTATTCAATTCTGGATTTTGCAGAATTTGTATTTCATTATTTGGCCAAATTACCTGAATAGAATCTACTTTTTGGGAACCTAAGCCAAAATGCAATTTTGGAGTTATGGAAGACAAAAATCCACGTGATGTAAATAGTTGTTTCATCTGTTTTTTGTCTCCAGCATAGACAATGGCTTTAGTGCCAATTGCATTTTTGTTTAAGCCTTTGTATATAAATTTTAAATCTAAAAAATTAGCTTTTGATGCTAAAGAATTTTCAAAAACAGATGCAGTTTCGTTAAAATTATTAGTAACAATATCTAAATCTCCATCTAAATCTAAATCTACATAAATAGCTCCGTTAGATAATTTAGGCTCACTGGTAATCCATTCACCGGTTAGGTCTTCAAAATTACCTATTTCGCCCTTATAGATTTTATTTGCCACATTACCACTCGGCATTTTATCTATAGAATTGTAAAGCCACTTTAAACTTTCGGCTTCAGATTTGCCCTTAAACGCACTTGAAACATATTTTTTGAAGTCTAAACTATTAGGCCTTCTAAATATTCCATTAGAGATAAATAAATCTTGATGTGCATCGTTATCAAAATCGGCAAATAATGGCGCCCAACTCCAGTCTGTATCTGCTATTTCTTGAAGTAGAGCTTCTTCGGTAAAGTAGTTACCGCTTCTATTGATTTGAAGCATATTTCTTGAATATTGGTCTTTATAGCCCATATTTTTTAAATGTGCCTGCATGTTAAACATAGCATCGTCGCCTTCCGTAGATTTTAATAAATATTCTTCTTCTGGCAACATATCTAGCGTCATTAAATCTTGAAAACCATCTGCATTAATATCTGCAGCATCGCTTCCCATAGAAAATCTGCTAATGGTTGTAAAATTACTAGCTAAGCTTTCTGTAAAGCTTCCATCTTGATTGTTAATGTAATAATAATCATCTTCATGAAAATCATTACAAACGTAAATATCGTCCCAACCATCATTATTAAAATCGGCTATACTTGCGCTTAGCCCATAACCATTACTACCTCCGTAAATATTAGCTTCTTCTGAAATATCATTAAAAAAACCATCATCATTTCTCAACAATATATCACCAACATAAGGAACCCTTTTGTTTCTAATATCTGCTTTAGCATGAGACAAACTGGTATGTACCGCATGATTTACAATGTAAATATCGAGGTCATCATCTTTATCAAAATCAAAGAAATAGGCTTGCGTTGAATACGATTCGATGTCTAAACCATAACTAGCTGCGTCTTCTGTAAATGTGCCATCGCCATTGTTGATGTATAATTCGTTTTTCCCTGTAAAATCCAGTAAACCCGAAACTGCACAAACATAAATATCTAATAATCCATCTTGATTAATATCTACCATGCTCACACCGGTTTGCCAAGATGCCGAACCTTGAATATTAGCCTTTTGAGAAACATCTTTAAATTGTAAGTTTCCTTGATTGATGTAGAGTTTATTTTCTCCAGAATTAGCCACAAAAAACAAGTCCGGCAAATCGTCTCCGTTAACATCTCCAGCCGCTACTCCACCGCCATTATAATAGTAGATGTAATTAATAATACTATGCTCTGGATCTTCAAAAATTAAATTTTTAAAATCGATTCCACTTTTTTGAGCTTCAATTTCATTAAATAAATAATTGTTTTTTACGACTTCTTTTTTAGGTGAATCAGTTGTGCACCCCATAAATAAAAGAGATATAAAAAGTATGTAAAGGTATTTCATAAGCAATTTAATTGAACACTAAATTAAGAAATCAATACTGTAAATCACAATTATAAGTTAAAATTAATACTTGAACACAATAATTTAAATTTATATCAAAAATTGAAGCCTAATAGATGTAATTATTGAATTATCAATAATGTATATAGTTATTATTGATAAAACATCAATTATACTTAAGCTCGAATTAATGATATTTCTATGAGATTTTAACAATTTTAAGTGATTAGAATATATACTATTCGATTTAACACCTGTTCAAATAAAATAAGAGTAAAATGTATTACGATTACTTATTTTGTTAATGTTATACCATAATTTTAGGATGTTTTTCAAAAAAAAAGATTGTGCCGTAACGTCACAATCTTTTTTTTTGAAATTTGAATTAATATGAGTTAATCCATCAACTCAATATATTGTTTAATTGCATTTTTAATTTGTGTTGCTAATGCATTATTGCCATCATTATCTACAGGACTAATTTCAATAACACCATCTCCGTTACCATCTACAGCTGAATCAAAATTTACTGCATTAATAACACTTAAAAGGTCAAATTGAAAGGTAACTTCATTGTTGTTGTCATTTGTAATTACTAGATTTTGACCAGCATCTTCGTAATCTACTTCAAAATCTTCACTAAAAATATGATAAAACTCAAATGGTAAGCCGTTTAACGTACCTGTCATTAACATTGATTTTTGGAATAAAGGACTACTGCTGTCTGAGCTTGTTTCCATTTCAAACTCAATTTCTTCATATTCTGCCACTGGAATATTTACTTCTGTAATAGTAGTAGATTCACCAACAACATCAATTTCAAATGGACCAAAAATTTTGTAATCGTTGTCGTCTCCATTATCATCATCGTCATCATTTGAAGAATCACAACCATCATCGTCAATTTCAACAGCAAATAATTCAAAATTATCAGTAAAATATAATTCTGTGCCACTTTGTAATTCAACTTCGTACAAATAAGGCTCATCATCATCTTCTTCCATTTCAGCTTTACAAAAAGCATCGTTTGGATAATTCGTTTCTACATAATCCTGAATTGGCTGTGGCAATTGACTAAAAGTTAAATAACTATCGTCTATACTTGGTGATGAAATCCCCTCTCCAAATCCGTCTGCAAATTCGAACTCAATTCGGGCAATGTTCACTTTAAAAGACTCGATATCTAAATTTGCATTTTTAGCAACTGGTCTGTTAGAATTGGGTTGAGTAATTGCACTTACCTTTAACTCAACATTAGAAGTTACTACATTAGCATCATTATTACCCACTTTATCATCATCAGATGAACATGCTATTAATGTAGTTGCGATTACTAAACTTAAAATTAATTTTACTTTTTTCATTTTCTGTTTTTTAATGTGTTTGTTTCTAAAACAGATCAATTTTAACTTACCCTACTTTTTTTATTCAATTTTTTCAAAAATAAGTCGATCTTGTTCGTCAGTAAGCAGTAATTGGTTGTTATTGCTAAGTTCTTCAACAACCCAATCTTCAACTAATTCTTCTAAATCTACATCTTCAAAACTTAAGTCTAGTTTTATTTGGTTATCATCTTCTTCAATATTCCAATTCCCTAATGAGCTGGATTGGTTGTCTGTATTTAGTATTGAAATGCTTCCGTCTGCATTAAAAGTAAATCTAAATTCGTCTACATCGAGTGTTTCATCTTGGCCATCATCAAATAATTCCAAAACGAAAAAAGTTTCATCAATTAAAAATTCATTTAACTGTTCAATAGGGGTTGTGCTTGGTGCATATAAATTAGGCTCTAAACAAGATTCAGCTAAAGCATTAAATATACTTTCTATATCGGCTACATTATTTACACCGGTAGCTTGTCCGTCTACTGAAATAGAGATGGGATAATTAAATTCATAGAATCCTTCTTCCTGTTTTAATAATTCTAAATAATTATAAAATTGAGCTTGGTTACTCAAAATTCGTGTTGTGCTATTAGCATCAGATAGCTGAAAAGAATTTAGTTCTAAAGGATAAGTAAATTCTATACAATTTATTTCTGAAGTTTTTACGGCATTTGCCAAAGCGGTCTCAAAATCGCTTGCATTTTGAATTGTAATTGTTTCAAAATTCACTAAGGATGCTTGTAATGGAAAAGAAAAGTCTGCATTGTAAACAATTGCATTTTCATCTTCTAGAAAAGTAATTACGTTTTGGTAATCGGCTTCTTCAGCCAAGTTGAAACTTTGATTATTAATTTGAACAACGTAGGGAAACTCAATTTTAACTGCACTACTCCCATCTATAAAATTGTCTTTTGTGGTTTGATTTTGCAGGCTCCTTTGTATTAAAAAACTTAGTTGACTTGTAGATGGAATGGTAGTATTGGCATCATAATTAAACTGAAAATCATCATCTTGACATCCAAGAATGAAGATACTTACAAAGGCTATGAAAATAAAGTATTTTTGTTTCATTGTTTTAACGGTAAAAACATTTAAAGTGAAAACCTAATCAAACTATTTTAGCAAAAGTAATGGTATTCATAATAACTAATTGACAATCATTTTAAATATAACAATTTAAAAAGTAATTACCCTAAGGTAGGGTAAAATAAAGTTTGCTTGTTTTAAATATAAGTTAATCATATATGAGTAAGGAATTAATAACTGAAGTCTGCGAAGAACGCATCTATAACCAATTATTTGAAGAATATTCAGAACCCATTTACCACCATTTTTACTATAAATTTGGAAATATTGAATGGGCAGAAGAAGTAGTACAAGAAACCTTTATTAAGCTTTGGAAAAAATGCAAAGATGTGCCTTATACAAAAGCCAAATCTTTTTTGTACACCGTAGCAAACAATTTATTAATTAATAAGTACAATCACCAAAAAGTGAAATTAAAGTACAAAAATGAACATAAACACAATCATGAAGATCATCAGTCACCAGAATTTTTATTAGAAGAACAAGAATTTAAAAATAGATTACTCGCAGCCATTGAAAATTTGAGTCCAAAGCAACGAAGTGTTTTTTTGCTGCATAGAATTGACGGAAAAAGCTACAAGGAAATAGCTGAAATTGAAAATATTGGTATCAAAGCGGTTGAAAAAAGAATGAGTTTAGCCTTAAAATATTTGCGATCTACTATTAAAGAAATATAGATTTTTCCTACAAGCAGAAGGTAAAACTTAAAATATAAAATTATGAAAGAAAAAATACAATTATCAAAATGGATAGATGGTCAATTATCTGATGATGAAGAAAAAAATATCCCAGATTTAGATGTATATCAAAAAATTAAGGATTATAGTGCCGATTTGGAAGCTCCACAACTAAACAAAGATGTGGTAAAAAAGAAAATCAATTCAGCAAAGAAAAACAAGGCATCTTCACCCTTATATTTAAAAATGGCAGCTGCTCTTGTACTTTTTTTAGGTATAGGTTCAGCTTTGTTTTACTTAGGACAAGTCTCTATTAGTACTAAAAATTCCATTAGTTACGTAAACTTACCAGACCAATCTAAAGTGCATTTACAAGAAAATGCTCAACTAAACTACAATCGCTTTTTTTGGTTTTTAAACAGAGAAGTAGAATTGAATGGCAATGCTTATTTTGAAGTAGAAAAAGGAGAAAAATTTACAGTTCGTACTTTACATGGCAAAGTGGCTGTACTCGGAACCAAATTTACTGTAGAATCAAATTCAAGTCAATTTAAAGTAATGTGTTTTGAAGGGAAAGTGGCCGTACACTTTAACAGTGAAAAGCAAATACTTCTACCTAATAAATCAGTTGAAATTGATGTAGAAAAAAAGCAAGTTGAACTAAGTGAATTTAATTACAACCAACCCATTTGGGCGTTTAATGAAGTGAAATTCAATGCAATTCCCTTTGAGAAATTAGTAACTATTCTTTCTGAAAAATTTTCAATAAAAATCGATTATGCTAACCTGCAAAATCCATCTGCTTTCACTGGAACCTTGCAACTTGATAATCTAAAAGAAAGTTTGGAAATAATTGCTTCAACTTATTCTATACGCATTCAACAAATCAACAAGAATAATTATATTTTTGTTGAAGATGAAATGGAGTAAAAAAGTAGCTTTTTTGGTTTTATGTTTTTGGGCTTTTCAAATTACTGCCCAAAACAAAATTAGTAATGGTGTTGAGCTTTTAAACTATCTTGAAAATCATTACGGAGTCAACTTTAACTATTTACCAGAAGAAATTAGTAGCGTCCCTGTTTCACTTCAAGTAGATAAAAATGAAGCCATTTCGGATGTTTTGAAGCATATTCAGCTAGAAACCAATTTAATTTTCGAAAACTACAAAGCTAATTACTACAACGTAAAACTTAAAAATTACAATTACTGTTTTAAATTTATCAACCTGAGTACAAATAAACTGGTACCCAATCTTGAAGTTTTAATTAATAACAAGGGTGTGCATTACAGCAACGACCTTGGAAAAGTTTTTTTAAGCTATAAAAAAGGAATTACAGATTTACGACTTAACGATTTAAACTACGTTCTGGTTGAAGATTTTTCTGCTAAAAAAGCAAGTCTTGATTGCAAGCAGATTTATGTAATGAAGGTTGAAAGTCTCAACGAGATTTATATTACAGACTATTTGACCAAAGGAATACAAATAGATAAAGATTTAGGAATTCTTATTAAGCCAGGCCAAATGGGAAGTCTTCCTGGATTGGTACAACCCGACGCATTTCATAGCTTACAGTACATTCCTGGCATATTAAGTGCAACAGAAAGTATAGCTGAAATTAATACCCGTGGCGGTACTCACGATCAGAATTTAATATTATGGAATGGAGTTCGAATGTATCAAACCGGGCACTTTTTTGGGATGATTTCTGCTTTAAACTCGTTTGCTCCTAATAAAATAAAAGTGTACAAAAATGGAAGTTCAGCTAAATATAACGAAGGTTTATCTTCGGTGATTGATATTGGAACCTTCAGTGAGTTTGAAGCTGAAAACTCTAGTACGATTCATGCTAATTTTTTAGGAACAAGCTTAGCAACTAGCCAACAAATTAACGAAAAATGGAAAATTGATGCAGCAACTCGAATTTCATTTACCAATGCATTTACATCTCCTACATACGAACAGTTTTCTGAACGGGTATTCCAAAATACAGCGGTTATGCTTCCTAGTCAGGAATCCATAAAAACTAGTGATACTGATTTCTTTTTTCAAGATTTATCCTTAAATGTACAATATAAATTAACAGAAAAAGATGTCTTAAAATTAGGATTTCTAGCCTTTCAAAATCAATTAGATTTTGATGAAGTAAACCTTGCAGATCATAAAAAAGCTCCTAATCTATTAAGTCAAGATAGTTATTTAGGACTGTTTAATTGGGAACGAAACTGGAATGAAAATAATAAAAGTCAAATACAATTTTCTGGGTCATTTTATAATTTAGAAGGCTTTAATTCTTCTATACTTACCAATCAATCTATCGAACAAAAAAATGAAATTTTAGATTCAAAGTTGAGCATTCTACATGAAATTCAATTGGCTAAAGACCAAGAAATCATGTTGGGATATGACTATCAAGAAATTGGAATTACCAATCAAAATAGATCGGACTTTCCTTCAATTTTTCAGTTGGATAAAAGAGTGGTCGAAATCCACTCATTGTATACAGAATGGAAGCAAAAAACTTTAAAAAACAAACTTAAAGTTCAATTGGGATTACGCTCTAATTATTACAGCCGAATCAATGAATTGGTTGTAGAACCCAGGCTTAATTTGGCATATCAACTTAATAATGGGCATCAACTTTTGCTTTTGGGTGAGCAAAAACACCAAAGTATAAGTCAACTTATTGAGCAACAACAAGACTTTTTTGGAGTAGACCAACGCCGATGGTCATTAAATAATAGCAATGCTTTTCAATTAGCTAAAAGTAACCAAATTGAATTCGGTTGGCAATATTCTTCAAGAAACTGGTTAATTCAATCGCAGGTTTATTATAAAAAAGTAGAAGGCTTCAATTCTAAAAGTCAGGGATTTCAAAATCAGTTAGAGCGGGCTAATTTAGTAGGTTCTTATACTACTTACGGCTGGGAAAACTTACTTCAAAAAAAATGGAGAAATTTTAGACTATGGACTAATTTTTCTTTGAGTAAAAATGATTATAATTTTGAAAACTTTTCTCCAGCTGTTTTTCCTAACAACTTTGAGTTAAGCTTTGCTAATTCTACTGGTTTAAGCTACCAACAAAAACAATTTTCTATATCCTTAGCAGCTCGTTTTCATACCGGCAGACCTTATACTACTATTAATGAAGCTAATCCTATTGTAAATATAGATTTTAATCCTTCCATTCAATTTAATGACCCAAATCAAGAAAACTTACCTGTTTATTTTCAAGTAAATGCTTCAGCAGATTATAGCATTTCCATCAATGAATCTGAATTAAAATTAGGAGCTAGTCTTATCAATATTTTAAACCGAAGAACTTCTTTAAACGAATTTTATGAACTTAATAATTCAGCAGATTCTATTCTTACAAGAACCTTAACCAACCTGGGGTTAACACCTAATTTTTCAGCTACTTTGTATTTCTAATAATTTGAAACAGGTTTAAATAAAACCGATTGATTCGATTCTTCAATTTTTTGAAAATTTGAAAA
This sequence comes from Psychroflexus sp., assembly GCA_965662165.1. GTDB lineage: Bacteria > Bacteroidota > Bacteroidia > Flavobacteriales > Flavobacteriaceae > Psychroflexus. The sequence goes on along the minus strand of CBFIGU010000012.1, from coordinate 11,642 downwards.
ATCTAGGTTTTTCTGTCTTCTCAATATTTTTTTTCTCACCAATAATAAAAAATCCCCATCTGGAAAATTTTCAGTATTAAAATCTTGAGCAGAGATTACTTTAATATCGCCTTGGCTATAAAATTGGCTAGAGTAGGTTTTCTCTTGTAAATAAAAAAGTTTTTTATCTAAGTTATTCTTTACGATGTATTTATCAGAATTAGAATACTCTTTAAATAAATTGAAGCTTAACGCAACAGCACCTAATAAAAATGCTAAAAAAGGAAGAGCAACTGCTATCTTAATATTTGTTTTGGGTTTAGAAAAGTATTTCCAAAAATCAACAATTAATATGGCTAAAGCTGGAATGCACGGCAACATATAGGTGTGAATTAAACTTTTGGAAGGGGTGAAAAAAATTGGCGTCCACAACATCCAAGCCACTGAAAAAAACCACCTGGGATTTTCTTTGAGCTTAATCATCATTTTTTTGAAGCTGTATCTTTTAAAAATTCTAAAACTTAAAATTGCAAACCAGGGCAAACTTAATAAGATGAAGAATAGCCAAATAATACCAAGCGGTTGCTGTTTGGCAAATCCATACTTATCTCCATCCCAACTCGAATCTACAAATCGCTTAAAATGTTCTCCAACAATAAAATAATCTAAAAAACCTGGAGTAGAAATTTCTGCTAAATAATACCATGGAACAGCAATTAATGCAGTTATAATAATGCCTATAAAAAGTGGAATACGCTGCCAGAACAATTTCCATTTATTAAAAAATAAAACCCATACAAATAAAGGGGGAAGAGTTAGTACCAAAACTATAGGTCCTTTTGCAAGCAAGCCTAAACCAAAACCTACAAAAACTAAATATCCCCAAATTGAAGTTGTTGAGATAGATAGTTGTTTTAAAAATCCTACCATAACTAAAGTTATGGAAAGCAATAAAGTCATATCGGTTGAGACGACTCCTGCATGAAGTAAAAATTGCGGTAGCGTAAGAAGAACTAAGCCTACTAATAATTTTTCTTTACGAGTAGAATATAAGGTTGATACTATAAACCAAATTACTAAAGCCAGTAAAAAAGAAGGAAAACGTACAGCAAATTCATTCACACCAAAAACGTGAAAGCTAAGCGCATTTAACCAAATAGACAAAGGTGGTTTTGCCCAAAAAACTACATCGTAATCAATTTGTGGACTTACCCAATTACCCGTCTCGTACATTATTCTAGCAATTTCTGCATACCTGGCTTCAGTCTTATCCATGAGTGGTACAACTGCGTTAAGGAATAATCGAATACCTAAAATAAAAATGACTAACCCATAAAGTTGTTTATTTTTCATAGAGTTTAAATGTTAGAATAATGTCTTTTAATTTTATATAAATCGTACCAAACTCTAAGAGCATAACTTAGGCTAATCTTAGAACCACTTTTATCAACCCATTCCTGTAAAGGAATTTCTTTTGTAGTCGCTCTCACATGTTCAATAGGATGTTTTCTCTTGTATCTGAAAAAAATCTCTACGTCAAACAACCACTTCGATAGGAAGGCATCTTTAAAAACCAATTCGGCCACTGGTCTTGAGAAAACTTTACATCCACATTGGGTGTCGTAAACACTTAAAGCAAGTGCCGAAGAAATGAAAGTAGCTATTACTCTACCAATTAAATGTCGGTAAAGTTTGCGCTCTATGTTATTATCTATTTTTTTTATTCTTGAGCCAAAAGCAAAACCAGTTTTCTGGTTGATATAACTTGAAACCGTTAAGCATTCTACTAAAGTTGTAGCTAAATCTGCATCTAAGAAAGCAATTTTTTTGGTGTTTTTACTAGTATCTAAAACCTGCAAAACTCCTGCTCTAACTGCATTGGCTTTACCAACATTTTTTTTAAGATTTACTAAACTAACAGCATTTTGAAAATTGGCTTTTAAGTTTTCTAGTACTTTTAGCGTTTCATCTTGAGAACCGTCATTTACAAAAACCAATTGAACATTTTTAGATCCTTCATGATTCAAAAATTGAGTATAACAATCTAATGGGAAGCGAGCAGCTTCATTGTAACAAGGTATAACAATTGCTAAATCCAATATTATTATGTTTATATTATGTAAACAAGTCTCTTTTGAATTACCCTACCCAAAATGTTGATTTATTCAAAAAATAAAAATATGGCATTTTAAATATTTCTACAAATACAAATGTTAGACTTAATTCAATCTTAAGTAAGAAACCTGACTTAAATCAATTTTTTAGTAGTCTATTGATGCAGCGTAACAAAGGTTACGCATAGAGCTTAACTATCACTTTAATTTTGCATCATAAATTAATGTGATATGAAACATACTATTTTTTGGAATTTTTTCTTTTTAGCTACTATTAATTTTAGTTTAGCTCAACAAGAAGAAATTAGTTTAACCGAATTTAAAAACAAGGTTGAGCAAAATAACATCAGCCTACAAGCTAATGAACAAGCTTATCTACAAATGAAAGCAGAGTTTAATGAAACAAACGCTGCTTTTTTACCTCAACTGAGTGCTTCTCATTCGGCTTACAGAACAGATAATCCTGTAATGGCGTTTGGTACTTTACTCAACCAGGGAGTTTTCTCTGAAAACGATTTTGCCATCAACAATTTAAACAATCCATCTGCTGTTACCAACTTTGTTACCACTTTTCAAGTACAACAACCCCTTATCAACATCGATAAATTAGTTATGCGGTCAGCTCTAAAAAACAGAGCTAATGCACAGTTAAATCAAAACATCTTTAAAAAAGACGCTATGTTATTGCAAGCTGAACGTTTGTATATGCAATTGCAACTCGCTTACAAAAGCGTAGATGTACTTCAAAAAGCTAAAAACACGGCTCAAACTAACTTAAAAAGTATTGAAGACTTTTATGATGAAGGCTTGTTGGTAAAAGCAGATGTGCTGAATGCAAAAGTGAGATACAACGAAGTAGAAAACGCACTTAGCAAAGCTGAAAACGAACTACAATATATTTCAGATTATATGAATTATATGATGAATGAAGAAAACGGCACTTTGGTTCCAAAAGATGAACTCAATTTGCAGCTCAGCATAAATTTGGAAGAAGAAAACTTAGCCAATAGAAAGGATATTGTAGCTATGCAATTAAGTGTAGATGCTTATGAAAAAATGCATACTGCTGCAAAAATGAAATACTTACCAAGCTTAAACGCTATGGGAAATTTACAGTATTTTGATGAAGATGTATTTGGTACTGATGCCCAAAATTTCTTTGTAGGTGCTACTTTAAATTGGAATTTATTTGAAGGTGGCAGCAGAATTGCAAAAAACCAGAAAATGAAAGCTAGATATAATCAGGCTCAGCTTGAAGCTAAAGATTATATTTCTTCAGCAAACATTGAACTTAAAAAAGCCAAAAGAAATTTACAAGAAGCTGAAAATAGACTCAATAGAAATTTACTTTCTCTAGAACAAGCCCAAGAAGTATTTCAAATTCGTAAAAACAGATTTAACGAAGGTTTAGAACGCACCACAGATTTGCTAAATGCAGAAACACAATTGGCTAACCAAGAGTTGCTTTATAACCAATCTATTTTTGAGTTTAATCTTGCACAATTACAAGTTCAGTTTTTATCAAACAATACATCACAAGAAGTAACTAACTAATCTAAAAGAAAAATAACCACTAAGTAAAATAATAAAAAGAAAGATGAAAAGCATAAAATACACATTCACTTTAGCGATTATAGCTGCAAGTCTATTTATAAGCTGTAATAACACGGAAGAAAATAATGAAGCCCCAATCGAAAAAGTACAGGTTGAAGTTTCGAAAGCTTTAACTGAACTGCCCAAAAGCATCAGTTTTAAAGGAAAAGTAAATTCAGCTAAAACCACAAATATTCGTACACGTGGATCTAGCTTTGTTGAAGATGTGTTTGTAAAAACAGGAGATCGAGTTACGAAGGGAGATTTGTTAATCGTTTTAAATAACACTGACTTACAAGCCAAAAAAGCTCAAGTTACAGCTCAACTTACTCAAATTAATGCTCAGCTACAAAACACACAACGAGATGTAGAACGATATGAAAATTTGAGAAGTAAGCAAAGTATTTCAGAAAAGGAACTAGAAAATATCAAGTTACAATTAGCTTCAGTTAAAGCACAAAAACAAGCTGCTATTCAACAATTAAAAGAAATTGATTCTGAACTCAAATATTTCGAAATTAAAGCTCCGTTTAACGGAATTATTACATCTAAAAACATCAACAAAGGAGATTTAGCAAACCCACAGCAAATTCTACTTCAAATTGAAGGAAAAGATGCTTACGAAGTAAAAGTATCTGTTTCAGAAAGAGATATTCGAAATTTTCAAAGGGGCGATTCTGCCCAGGTTTTTATTGAAAATTTAAATATTTCATTAGATGCAATTATTTCAGAAGTAAGTTCTTCTTCTATTAATTCTGGTGGGCAATATCATATTACAGCACGCATAACTTCAACAGAAAATCAACCCCTGTATGCTGGAATGAATGCTAATTTACAATTATCTACCGACCAAAAAAGTACTGGAATTTTTGTACCGCAATCTGCAATTATGAGACGTGGTGAATTAAAAGGATTATACGTTGTAAGCCAGCAAAATACCGCTTTATTAAGATGGGTTCGGGTAGGTGAAAAAATTAATAATCATGTTGAAGTAATTAGTGGTTTAACTGCAAACGAAGAGTTTATCACTTCAGCTAGTTCAAAACTTTATAACGGAATTTCTATAGAAAGAAAATAATTCTAAAAAGTAAAAAATAATCTAGTTAAAACAACTTCACTTTTAGCGCTCTTACTAACAGAATAAAAAATTATAATATGAAAAATGGAATAGCAGGAAAGTTAGCTAACGCCTTTTTAACTTCTAAAATTACCATCTTGTTAATGGTGGTTTTTATGGGTGTTGGAATATATGCTACATTATTAATCCCTAGAGAAGAAGAACCACAGATTGATGTTCCTATGGCCGATATTTTTGTGGGCTATCCAGGAGCGAGTCCTAAAGAAGTAGAAAATAGAGTAATGCTACCCTTAGAGCGTATTATCTCTAATATTGAAGGTGTAGAATATGTTTACTCTACTTCTATGAAAGAACAAGGAATGGTGATTGTTCAATTTTATGTTGGCGAAGACATAGAACGTTCTTATGTAAAACTGCATAACGAAATTATGAAACACATGGACATGATGCCACGTGGAGTTACGCAGCCTTTAATTAAAACACGCTCTATAGATGATGTTCCTATTTTAGGTATTACCTTATTTAGCGAAAAATACGACGATTACCAATTGCACCAAATTGCAAACGAGTTAATTGTAGAAGTTGAAAAGGTAGAAAATGTATCTACTACTAAAAATATTGGTGGAAGAAGCAAAGAATTACAAATTGAATTGAATCACCAACGCATGGCAAATTATGGGCTAGACGTACTTCAAGTCACTAAAATGATTCAAGCTAACCATCAACAATCTACCAGTGGAAACATTATTAAAAACGATCAGGAAATACGCGTTTCTACAGGAAACTTTATTTCTAGACCAGAAGATTTAAAACAAATTATTGTTGGCACCTACCAACAACAACCTGTTTATTTACATCAAATTGCTAAAGTAACGGAAGGCCCTGAAACCCCAAAAACCTATGTAAATTTTGGATATGGTGCAGCTTCAGAAGTAAATAAAGAGATGCCTTCTACTTATCCTGCTGTTACCATTTCGGTAGCAAAACGCAAAGGTGCAGATGCCATGCAAGTTGCAGATGCTATTGTATCTCAGGAAGAACGATGGAAAAAATACATTATTCCTGACGGAGTAGAAATGGAAATTACGCGTAACTATGGTGTTACAGCTTCAGATAAAGTTTCAGACTTACTGTTTAACTTACTAAGTGCCATTATTGCTGTAACTATTGTTGTTATGTTATCTATGGGATGGCGTGGTGGTTTAGTCGTTTTCATTTCGGTACCCATCACCTTCGCTTTAACCATGTTAAGCTATTATTTATTTGACTATACATTGAACCGAATCACACTTTTCGCGCTGATTTTTATTACAGGAATTGTAGTAGACGACTCTATTATTATTACTGAAAATATGCACAGGCACTTTAAAATGAAAAAGATGAGTTTGCGAAAAGCTGCTATCTATGCAATTAACGAAGTAGGTAACCCCACCATTTTAGCTGCTTTTATTGTAATTGCATCTGTTTTACCTATGGCATTTGTAAGTGGGTTGATGGGACCTTACATGAGTCCTATGCCAATTGGTGCATCCATTACGATGATCTTATCTTTATTTATTGCCTTAACCATTGTGCCTTATTTAGCTTATTATTTCTTAAAAGCAGATGGTAAGCAACTGGTTGAAGGAGAAGATGAAGATGAGGATGATTTTGAAGAAATTGAAAATAAATCGGCTGGAGAAGAAGATAAAGACTTACAGCAAACCAAGATTTATAAATTATACAATAAAATTCAGCGTCCTTTATTAGAAAGTAGATTAAAGCGATGGGGGTTTATTGGTGGTATTACGCTTGTTCTTATCGCCTCTGTTATTCTATTTTTAAATCAATCGGTTTTGGTCAAAATGTTACCATTTGATAATAAAAATGAATTTCAAATTGTAATCGATTTACCAGAAGGAACAACCTTAGAGCGAACTTACGCAGTTACCCAAGAAGTAGCTGAATATGTGAAAAACAGACCAGAAGTGGTAGATTACCAAACCTACGTGGGCACTGCATCACCGATTACTTTTAACGGTTTGGTTCGTCATTACGATTTACGTTCTGAACCCAGAATGGCAGATATACAAGTAAATATTACCAATAAAAACAATCGTGATGAACAAAGCCATGATATTGCTAAATCGTTTAGAAAAGATGTGCAAAAAATTGGTGCGCCTTACGGAGCGAACATCAAAATTGTAGAAGTTCCACCAGGTCCACCCGTTTTATCTACTATAGTTGCCGAAGTGTATGGTCCTGACTACAATCAACAGATAAAAATTGCGCAAAACATCAAGCAAATTTTAAGTGAAACTCCTGATGTAGTAGATATTGACTGGCGAGTTGAAGCAGACCAAAAAGAATTACATTTTGAAATTGATCGAGAGAGAGCTAATTTAGAAGGAATTGTACCTGAGCAATTAGTAAAAGCTATGCAGTTAAGCCTTGGCGGCCATGCAATTGCTCAAGCATACCGAGAAAACTCTAATCAAGATGTGGCTATTGTTTATGAAACTCCAAACGAAGAAAAAGCAGATTTAGATGAATTGCTAAAGTTAGAAGTGATTTCTGCTCGAGGGAATCCTGTAGAAATTGGCGAACTCGTAAAAGTAGTAGAACAACCTATTGAAAAGAGTATTTTTAGGAAAAATAAACGCCGAGTGGTTTATGTTACTGCAGAAATGGCTGGTGACTTAGAAAGCCCTGTTTATGCTATTTTGGGAATGGAAAAATACCTTAAAGATATTTATCTGCCAGATGGATATTCCATTGAAGAATTATATACAGAAATTCCAGTAGATACAGATGATTATGCAGTAAAGTGGGATGGTGAATGGCAAATTACCTTAGAAGTGTTTAGAGATTTAGGAATTGCCTTTATTGGCGTTATTTTCATAATTTATATGCTGATTGTAGGTTGGTTTCAAAGTTTTCGTTCTCCTGTAGTAATGATGATTGCTATTCCACTTTCATTAGTAGGCATTATACTCGCCCACTGGATATTTGATGCCTTTTTTACGGCAACATCATTTATAGGAATGATTGCTTTAGCTGGAATTATGGTTAGAAACTCCGTTTTGCTTATTGATTTTATTGAAATTAGACTTAACGATGGTATTGCCTTTAAGCAAGCCATCATTGAAGCTGGAGCCGTAAGAACTACTCCAATTTTATTAACGGCAGGAACCGTTGTAATTGGTGCTGTAGCCATTTTATTCGACCCTATTTTCCAAGGTCTTGCTTTGTCTTTAATGGGTGGAACTATAGTTTCAACATTCTTAACGCTTTTAGTAGTTCCATTGGTTTACTATGTAGTTATGAAAAAGAAATATATTTAAAATTTGAAGCTAAGTATTTTTAAAAAGCCTTTATATAGAATTATATTTCTATAAAAAGGCTTTTTTTATTTGTAAAGGACATATTGTTTTGAAACGAATACCATGTAAGGATATTTAATTTCTTAATATATCCGTTAAGATTAATTTTATATTTTTGATAAAAAATAAAATGGATAATTATAAATTAATCTTAGGAACCTTAATCTTGTTTGTTTTTTACAGTTGCTCCAGTATTAAAGTAACTGATGTTTGGAAGTCTGAAAATTTCGAAAAGATAAAAGATAATAAAATCTTGGTTATAGCCAGAACAGATAACACTCAAGCAAGAACCGCTTTTGAAAGTCAAATTACTAAAGAACTAAATAAAAACGGAATTCAAGCAGAAAGCAGCTTTTCAGTTTTTCCAACTAATATTAAAATGAAAAAGGAATTAACTGAAGGCGAAAAAATACTATTTGAAGAATTTTTGAAAAATGAAGGTTATAACGGTGTTGTGCTAAGTGTAATTAAAGATGTTCAAGAAGTTACTAAGACTGTGACTGATGGCGGATATTATGCTGGAGCTTCAATTCCAAGATATTATCCAGGATATTTTAATGGATTTTTTTCATATTACTACAATCCACTTAATTATTACACGGCTGGTACTTATGTGGAACCCACTTCTACAACTTATTCATCAAAAACTTTTGTAGTTGAAACCGTTGTCTACGATCTTAGCAAATCAGATGAGCAACTAATTGCGGTTATAACTTCTGAAATTGACAATCCATCAAACATGAGTGAAAATGCAAAATTATATACCAAAAAAGTTGCTAAAGCTTTAAAGTAAGAGTTTTCGAATTTTGATTCAATTTAGCTATAACTTCTTAAAATAAATGCTACTATATTTCATTGGGTTTGTGTTCAATTTACGTTAGACCTATATAATTGTTATCTCAAGCAAATTCAAAAAAGGTATAACATGAGTTATCAGATTATACCTTTTAAATTTTAACTTGATCAGAATTGTAAGCTTAGAAACAACAAATAAAGCTTGACTTGCATTTAGCAATGAATAAAAATCATATTCAAACTACAATTGACAATCAATTATTTAAAAAAACAAACTTCAATTTTTTTAAATAACATTAACAAAAAAAGCTATTTTTGTTAATGTTAATATTAACTATGCAGTATCCATGAAACATTTATATTTTACATTATTTATTAGCACATTATTTTGGGCTTGTAATAGTGACCAAACTACACAGGAAATGTCACTTCCAAAAGTCGAAGTTGTAACATTAATGCAACAAAAAGTGACGCTCGAAAAAGATTTTGTAGGTCAGGTTTATGGGTATAACGATATTCCAATACGAACACGTGTTGAAGGCGTAGTTGAAAAAATCGATTTCCAGGAAGGAAGCCTAGTAAAGAAAGGAGAACTGCTTTATGAAGTTGATCCACAACCCCTTTTAGAGACTGTAAATGCCGCCAAAAGTGAACTTGCTCGTAGTAAGGTCAATCAGGAAAAAGCAATTAGCGATCTAAATAGAATAGAACCTTTAGCTAAAGTCAATGCTGTTAGCCAAAGAGATTTAGATGCAGCCTTAGCTGCCAAAAGAAGTGCAGACGAAGTGGTAAAAGCAGCTCAGGCCAAGTTACGCTTAACGCAAATTAATCTTAGCTACGCCAGCATAAAAGCACCTGTTGATGGGGTTATAGGTAAATCAATGGCTCGCTTAGGTGAATTTGTTGGTCGATCTCCAAACCCTGTCGTTTTGAATACCGTGTCCACCATAGATTCGCTTCGTGTTGAATTTTTTGTCACTGAAAATGACTACCTGGCATGGCGTAATCGCGATACATCTAAAGATGATGAAACTGTAAACATTCCTTTAAAACTAATTTTATCTAATGGTGATGTTTTTCCGCATGAAGGAAAAATAAACTTCATTAATCGGGAAGTGAATAACATTACGGGTACCATATTGGTTCAGGCTATATTTCCTAATCCGGACAGATTGGTTAGACCGGGACAGTTTGCTCGCGTGAGAGCTTCAGTCAAGTCTTTACCTCAAGCCCTATTAATTCCTCAACGATGTATTTCTGAAGTGCAGGGCAATTATTTTGCTATGCGGGTAAATGCTGAAGGCAAAGTAGAACAAGTCGGTGTTCAGCTCGGTCCGGACTACAGAGATTACTTTATTGTAGAAGAAGGTCTTTCGGCGGGTGATCAAGTTGTTTTTGAAGGACTTCAACGTGCAAAAAGTGGAAACCAGGTCGATGCTGAAGCAGTAGAATTCAAATCTCAATATAAAGCACAATAGATATGGAAGAGAATCAAAAAGATGTTTTCTTTGTTAGGCGACCTATTGTAGCTATTGTTATTGCCTTATTTATGGTCATTATAGGTGGCGTCTCTATTTTAGGCATAGCTGTTGAGCAATATCCGGATATTACACCGCCAGTGGTTCGAGTGAGTACATTTTTTACCGGAGCTAATTCCACAACGGTTGAAAGTGCTGTAGCAACACCACTAGAACAGCAAATCAATGGGGTAGAGAACATGCTCTATATGAAATCCACCAACGCCAATGATGGTAGTATGAGCCTTCAGGTGACTTTCGATTTGGGTACAGATCCGGACATGAACACGGTCTTTACTCAAACCCGGGTGGCTTCTGCCACGCCAAAACTCCCTGAAGCTGTAAAACGGATTGGCGTTACCACTCAAAAGTCAATGAGTAGTATATTGATGCTGCTTTCTGTAACGTCGCCCAACGGCACTTTTGATAAAGACTTTATTGGTAATTATTCCATTATTAATATCCAGGACAAACTCGCTCGTATAAAAGGGGTTGGTCGCGTTCAAGTCTTAGGTTCGAGTGATTACTCTATGCGAATTTGGGTGAAACCCGATAGATTAGCCAAACTTGGCATCTCTATCCCAGAAATTATGAATGCCATCCGTGAACAAAATGTAGTGGCACCTGGTGGTAAATTCGGTGCAGAGCCAGCACCCGCTGGCACTGATTTTACTTATACCGTCAGACTTCCAGAACAGCTTGTGGATGAAAAAGAATTTGGAAATATCGTAGTAAGAACTTTAGACGATGGCAGTCAATTGTTAATGAAAGATATTGCTGAAATTAAATTAGGCACAGAAAACTATAACGCGTTATCCAGAACTAATGGTAAAGATGCTGCTGCCATAGCTATTTATCAATCGCCTGGCACAAACGCTGTTGCACTTGCTGAAGAAGTCACTAATGCTATGGATGAAATGGCATTAAGTTTCCCTGAAGATCTAGCTTACGAAGTATCGCTTGATGCTACAGAACCCATCATGGCTGGTATTGATGAAATTGTAGAAACCTTGGTCATTGCCTTGATTTTGGTAATTCTGGTGGTGTTTTTGTTTATTCAGGATTGGCGGGCAACTTTAATTCCAACCCTGGCTATACCGGTTTCATTGATTGCGGCATTTATGTTTTTCCCGGTTTTAGATTTTACAGTCAACTCGCTTTCTCTTTTAGGATTGGTTTTGGCGATCGGTATCGTTGTAGATGA
>CBFIGU010000011.1:0-40620 GCA_965662165.1 Psychroflexus sp. | reverse complement strand
AGGGAAGATTAGAGAAAGGGGATCTTCTGAGTAATAAATACAACCCATTTCACCTAACTGAAATTAATATCACGTAAACCTAGTTTATTTACTAAATTTGTATCACAATTAACTAAGCCTTTTGGGAATCTACAAAAAACTATTTCAGAATACATTTTTATATGGTGTGGCTTCCGTTGTACCTAGAATGTTATCTGTATTGTTAGTTCCTTTATATACAGATATTTTAAAAAGTACTTCCTTTGGTGATTATGCTATTATTTTCACATATTTTATCATCTTCAATGTAATTTTAGCTTATGGAATGGAAACTGCTTTTTTTCGATTTTACAATAAAGAAAAAAATAAAGATCAGGTAGTACAAACGAGTAATTGGTCCATAATTTTAACAACTTCTCTATTTGTAATATTGGGGTTTGTTTTTTTTGATTCCGTCCAAAATTTTACCAGAATCAATCCGCAAATTTTAAAGTTAATCATTTGGATTTTAGCTTTCGATGCGCTTGCTATTATTCCTTTTGCATGGATTCGTGCAAATAGTAAACCCTTGCAATACGCAATTATCAAAATTTTAAATGTTAGCATTAATCTGGGCTTAAATCTTTTCTTATTAGTTTACCTACCTAAGTTGAAAAATGCTAACGCTTTCTTCGAGCAAATTTATTTTCCAAATTATGAAGTCCATTATATTTTTTGGTCAAATTTTGTGGCAAGTGGTTTAACTTTAATAATGTTATTCAGTTTCTTTAAGAAAGTCAAATTAAAATTTAGTTTATCACTTTGGAAGGAAATGATGCGTTACGCCTTGCCCGTATTAGTAGCTGGAGTTGCATTTTCTATCAATGAAGCTATAGATCGTTTATTTTTAGAAAGAATGTTACCTGCAGATATAGCTAAAGAACAAATAGGGATTTATTCTGCTTGTTACAAATTGGGTATGTTTATGACCTTGTTTGCTACAGCTTTCCGTCTAGGTATAGAGCCTTTCTTTTTTAGTCATGCATCAAGTAAGAACCCTAAAAAAGCCTACGCCTTAATTACAAAGTATTTTGTTATTGTAGGTGCGTCAATTTTATTATTGGTAATTGTGTTTATTAATCCTTTAAAACAACTAATTATTAGGGATCAGAGCTATTGGGAAGCTATGAAGATTGTACCAATTATACTATTAGCTAATTTGTTTTTAGGTATTTACCACAATCTTTCAGTTTGGTATAAAATAACAGATAAAACAAAGTATGGGGCATATATTTCTAGTTTTGGGGCTTTGGGTACAATTCTCTTCAATTTGTGGTTAATACCAAAAATAGGATATGTAGGCTCTGCAGTGGCAACTTTATTTGCTTATGTAAGCATGGCAATTTTATCCTATTATTTAGGGAAAAAGCACTATGCTGTACCTTATGCAATGGGTAAAATACTTAGCTATCTTAGTATATCAATCTTATTTTCTGTACTTTCGTTTTACGTTTTTAGTGGTAATTATTTAATAGGAATTGCATTTATACTTTCATTCTTGATCCTAATTATCGCATTAGAAAAAAGTGAAATCAGCAGCTTAATCAATAAAAATGCTCATGAAAATTAAGATCGTAAACAAATCTTCTCATGCTTTACCTGCATATGAAACTGAACAATCTGCGGGTGTCGATTTAAGAGCTAACTTAGATGAAGAAATTCACATTAAAAGCTTAGAACGTGTTTTAGTAAAAACAGGTTTATATATCCAATTACCAAAAGGCTATGAAGCACAAGTAAGGCCCAGAAGTGGTTTAGCACTAAAAAAAGGAATTACGGTACTCAATTCACCTGGTACAATAGATGCAGATTATCGGGGAGAAATCGGTGTTATTTTAGTAAATTTATCAAAAGATGATTTTACCATTGCTAATGGAGACCGAATTGCACAACTCGTTATTGCTAAACATGAACAAGCAGATTGGGAACAAGTTGAAAAGCTTGATGAAACTAATCGAGGACAAGGCGGGTTTGGAAGTACTGGTCAGTAAGTCTTTCAAGTATTGAAATCCAGCAACTAGAATATTTAATATAACCAAAACTAACGAATTAAAAATATAACTACATCATGAAAATAATCGTACCTATGGCTGGTCGCGGCTCGCGTCTTAGACCACATACTTTAACTGTACCAAAACCATTAATTCCTATTGCAGGAAAACCAATTGTACAACGTTTAGTAGAAGATATTGCAAAGGTTTTAAATGAACCCTTAGATGAAGTTGCTTTTATAATCGGCAAAGACTTTGGAGATCAAGTTGAAAAAGATTTGACTAAAATAGCTGAAGATTTATGTGCAAAAGCCAGCATATATGTTCAAGATGAACCATTAGGAACTGGGCATGCTATCATGTGTGCCAAAGAATCTTTGTCAGGTCCTGCAGTTGTAGCTTATGCCGATACACTTTTTAAAGCAGATTTCAATTTAGATAAATCTGCAGACGCAGTAATTTGGGTTAAACAAGTAGATAACCCAAGCGCTTACGGCGTAGTAAAAATGAATGATCATGGAAACATTACAGACTTAGTTGAAAAACCCACAGAATTTGTGTCTGATTTAGCTGTTATTGGTATTTATTACTTTAAAGATGTTTCTGTATTAAAACAGAAATTGCAATCGGTTTTAGATGAAAATATTATTCGTGGTGGCGAATACCAAATCAATGATGGGATTGAAAAAATGAAACAAGATGGCGCTGTTTTTAAGCCTGGTCAAGTAGATGAGTGGATGGACTGTGGTAACAAAAATGTTACTGTAGAAACCAATGCCAGGATGCTGAACTTCATTAAAAAAGAAAACATTGAAGTTTTAGTAAATCCAAAGCACACTAACGAAAATAGCACCATAATTCCACCATGCTATATCGGTGAAAATGTTGTTTTAAAAAATGCTACCGTAGGGCCAAATGTTTCTATTGGTAAAGGAAGTATTATCGAAAATTCTGAAATAAAGAATACACTTATACAAGAAGATGCTTTAATACAAAATGCCAATTTAGATAATTCTATGATTGGTAACCATGCCAAGTTTAATGGTAAATTTACAAGCATAAGTATTGGAGATTATTCTTCACTAGATTAAATGCTATGAACTACAAACTTGTCTTTAGCGTCACTCTGTTTTTATGGATTAGCATATCTGCTTTTTCGCAAAAGCCAGACCAAGTTCAAGTTGTTCAGAATGATGATGAAGATTTAGCCAACCTGACCTATCAATTCGAAAATTTGTTTTTTGAAGCCATTACTTTAAGAGCTATCGAAAAATATGAACAGGCGATCACTAAACTGATTCAATGTAGAAACATTAATAGAGATGAAGCCGCAGTTTATGTAGAGCTGGGTAAGAATTATGAAGCTTTAGAACAAGTAAACCCAGCACAAGAAAACTACTTAAAAGCAATTAGCTTACTTAGCGGCCAACCCAAAACAGAAGTTCAATATAATTTATTTGAAAGCTATAAAAATGAAAGGCAATATCAAAAAGCAGCCGACTTATTAAGACAACTTATTGAAAAAGGGGAGCCAAAGAATTTAGATTTAATTGAAGTATTATTGCTTGATAAACAATACAAATTAGCTTTAAAAGAAATTGAAAAGTTAGAAGAAAGTAAAGGTTTTGCTGAAGTAACAGATCAATTTAGAGATGCTATTTACAAATCTACTTCACGCAATAAAGCTGCTATTAAGCATTACGAAAATCGGTTAGAAAGCAATCCTGCCAACGAGAGTATTTACTTTAGATTAATTAGCTTCTATAAATTAGAAAACAATTATGATGAAATTCTTAAAGTAGCTAAAAAGTTAGAAAAATTAAATCCTTTACAAGATCAATTGCCTTTTGTGTTGAGCATGACCTATTTAGAGCTTAATCAGCCAGAAAAAGCTTTTGAATATAGTAAAAGTGTATTTGCAAACAATGCAATTAATGAAGATGCAAAAGCTCAGTTAGTCAAGTCTTTAAAAGCTTTTGTAGAAGATAATCCAACATTTCAAAATACATTTATACAACTACTCAATATTGCTATAGATGAAGGTGAAAGTTCAGCTAGTAATGAAGAGAAAGGTGATTTTTATTTAAAACGGAATAGCGCAAAGGCACTTGAATTTTATCAAAAAGCGCTTGAAGATCAACCTAACAATTTCGAACTTTATCAGAAGGTTATCGTACTTCAAATTGATCAAGATTTATTTGAAGATGCGCTTGCAACTTCAAAGCTTGCATTAGAAGTTTTTCCATCTCAAGCGGTATTTTACTTTTATAAAGGAAAATCTTTATATAGACTTACACAATATGATGAAGCGATTAGTGTTTTAAAAGAAGCTTTAGCATACGTATTCGAAACTTCTCAACTAGAAGTAGATTCTTTAAAATTATTGAGCGAAGCCTATACTAAACAAGGGAAAGTAGAAAAAGCTAATACTTACCAAGAACAAGCTAAAAAAGCTAAAAAGAAGTTAGATGAAATGCAATAAACAATTTATATTACTTTTTATAATAACAATCTTATTTGCGTCCTGTGGTCCTAAAAAGTTTGTTGCAGAGAAAGGCTTAACAGCTAAGAATGCTAAAGCTGTTGTACAAATTCATAATTCATTATCGCCTAAATTTGAAACAATTAATGGTAAATTGAAAGCTTCATTTGACGATGGAAACATCAGCCAAAGTTTAAGCATTACCTATCGTATTGAAAAAGACAAAACCATCTGGATGAGCGCTAAGGCAGTTGGTTTCTTTACCGTAGCTAAACTGAAAATTACTCCCGATCGAGTTCAGTTTTATGAGAAAATTCAAGGACAATATTTCGATGGAGACTTTCAATTAATTAGTGATTTGCTGGGTGTAGAAATAGATTTTGAAGGTTTGCAAAACCTATTGTTTGCCCAAAGTGTTTACCCACTTGTGGCTTCAAAAAGCAACACAAGAGCCGATGGTAACTCCTTTATATTTTCAAACAAGATAAATGATTTTTTAACGCAGGAAGCAAAAATTTACACCAAAAATTTTAGTCTACAAGAGCAGCTTGTAAAACATAGCAATCAATTAGATTTTTTGAGTATTAAATATGCTGAATTTCAGGAGATCAATAAAAGACCATTCCCAAAAGAAATTAATATTTTAGCTAAGCAGAATAAAGATATTATTAAATTGAATTTAGAATATAGAAATATTAAAGTAGACGAAGAGCTTAGTTTTCCTTTTAAAATACCTTCAAATTATAGCGAAATAACTTTTTAATGAAGACTTGTAAAACATATTTAATTTTATTCGTTGCCTTATTTTTTGGGCTTCAATCTTGGTCTCAAACCCAAAGCCAACTAGAAGCACAGCGCCGTGCAGCTGAAAAAGAAATACAGCAAATTAATGCAATTTTAAAAGCAAATAATAAAGAAGAAAGCTCATTAATAGACCAAGTAAACTATTTAGAAGAGCAAGTAAGAGTAACAGAGAAGTTGATTGAAATTAATAATCAAGAAGCAAATTTATTAACTTCAAAAATCAACGAAAATACTTCAAAAATTAATCAATTACGGAAAGATTTAGAAGTGATAAAAACTGAGTACGCTCAAATGATTGTTAAGTCCTACGAAAATCGTTCAGAACAAAACAGAATTATGTTTTTATTTTCATCTGAAAGTTTTCAGCAAGCCTACAAACGTATTCAGTATATGCAACAACATGCAGAATACAGAGAAAAACAAGGTAAATTAATTGCAGAAAAAACACTTGAATTAGAAGAGTTAAACAAAAGTCTTTTTCAACAAAAGAAAAATAAAGAAGCCATTTTAGCTGAAAACAGAGTAGTTAGAAACGAATTAATTGCTCAGAAAAAAGAACAAGAATCCTTAATTGCAGAAATTAGGAAAGATGAGAAAAAGTACGTTAAAGAAATAAAACGAAAGCAAAAAGCTATACTTGAAATCGAGAAAGAGATAGACCGTTTAATTAAAGAAGCTATTGCAGCAGAAAACAAAAAGCGTGGCTCTAACTCATCTTCAGTTTATAAACTTACTCCAGCGGGCGAAGCTTTAGCGAAAGAATTTCAGAAAAACAAAGGTAAATTGCCATGGCCAGTTGAGCGTGGGCTATTAAGCATGCGCTATGGGGTTAATAAAAGTCACATCAATAATTCATTAAAAATTATAAGTAACGGAATACGGATTGAAACTGAAAAAGGTGCAATAGCAAAATCGATATTTGATGGAGAAGTAGTTCAAATTTCACCAATTCGCGGGGCAAATCCATTTGTAATGGTTAGGCACGGAGATTATATTAGTATTTACAGAAACTTGATTGATATTTACGTAAAACCACGTCAAAAAATAAAAACTGGGGACGAAATTGGTGAAATAGGTCAAGATCCTGCAACTGGAAAAGTAGTGTTGTATTTTGTTCTAACTAAAAATGCTACTACTTTAAATCCAACAGATTGGATAACGAGAATGTAACCCATTTAAAGCGAGTGAATCCAATTTTTTACTTTCTCTAAAACTTCAAATGAAATAGTTTCTTCGATTTCTGAATATTCGTCCAAATTACCAGTTGATGAAGTTTGAAATAAATGATTTTTGTTGCTAAAGGTTTTGACTTCATTAATTGGATTACTATCCAATATAAGTTCTTTCATTTTACCTTCATTCTGTTTGGCAGCTACTTGTAAATCATTTTCAGCAAATAGTGCTAGTATAGGAAGCTTTAAGTCTTTTAAATACTTTTCTGGTTTGTGTCTTAAAAAGTTTACCATCCAAGGGTTTGTGTAAGCCTGTATCATAGTTAGGATGTAACCATCTTTGTTTAAACCCATATTTTCAACAACTTCTGGATGCTCTGTCGTAACTTTTGTAAAATAACGCTGTAATGTATCTTGAAGCTTTTTGTTATCCTTGGCTTCAAATTCATTAATTATCTGGTACGCTTTTCGATTCACCTGAGCATTTCTATTAACTTCTAGCGAATCTAAGCCAGAAGCTAAACCAATTAAGGCTTGTTGTTTTAGCATTAAATCTGGAATTGGAACCGCTGGTGGTGCAAGGAGAACTAAAAAATCTACTGCATCTTTGTAGGTATCTGCTAGAAGTGGGGCAATCATACCACCTTCGCTATGGCCGTACAATCCAATTTTATGGTTTTTAAAACGCTTGTCTTCTTTCAGAAATTGAACTGCTGCATAAACATCTTCCATAAAATCCACAGAGGTTGCTGTACTAAAGTCTCCTTCAGATTCTGCCGTGCCACGATCATCAAATCGTAAAACACCAATGCCGTTTTTGCTTAAATAATCAGCAGCTACTAAAAATGGTTTGTGATCTAGTATTTCAGAATTACGATCTTGAGCACCACTTCCTGAAATCATAACCACTAACGGAAAATTAGTTTTTTCTTTCGGAAAGGTTAGGGTTCCAGCTAGTGTAATGCTATCTTTTGTGTTAATGAAAGATACATCTTCAATTTCATAATTGAATGGAGGAGTTGGCTCTTGAGGTCTGTTAACATTTTTCTCCTTTGCCTTTGCTTTTAATTTTTCGCGTGTAAGGCTTAAATTTTTTTTAAACATACCTTGTTTAAATAGACCGTCAATTTTTTCATTAATCAATTTACCATTATAAGTTATGCCTAAGGATTTTGCTTTAAGCTGAAGACTATCGTTTTTGAATATAACCTGGTCTAGCTTTAAGCCAAACATTTTTTGTTTTGGGCTATCTAAGCTTCCAGACCACAATTGGTTATCTGCTTTTTCAAAATGAAAAACTAAAGGAATAACAGTATTTCCAGTATCTAGATTGGCATACCAAATACCTTCAATTTGAGCATTTATCACCAAATTACTTGAAATAAATAATAATAAAAAAAGACAAAGACTAGGTTTCATAAATATGCAATTTGGTTAAAAATACATGAATTTAAAGAAACTAGTCTCTGTCTTGAAAGAAATTGTAATTTTATTCTATTTCAGAAATTCGTAGCGTATTCACCATACCTTTATCTTCTATAGGCATAGCGGCTAAGTTAATGGAGAAATCTGAAGTGTCTACAAAACCATGGCTTTTAGCAATATTATTGATGTCTTTAATCGTTTCGTCTGTGCTGCTAAATTTATCGTAGTAAAATGCATTTACACCCCAAAGTAAACTGAGTTGGGTTAAGATTCTTTTGTTAGAAGTAAAGGCTAATACATTAGAATCTGGTCTCCAAGCTGAAATTTGAAAAGCTGTATAACCACTATTTGTAAGTGTACAAATTGCTTTTGCTTTTATTTCATTGGCCATTACAGCGGCATGGTAACAAACCGATTTGGTTATGTATCTTTTGGTACGAATATGCGGTGCTTGTTGTGGTACGCGAATTAAAGGTGAAGTTTCAACACTTTTAATTACCTGTGTCATTTTTTGAATAACTTGCACAGGATATTTTCCTACTGAAGTTTCTCCGCTTAACATTACTGCATCTGCGCCATCCATAACCGAGTTAGCAACATCATTTACTTCTGCTCTAGTTGGCGTTAAGCTTGTAATCATAGTCTCCATCATTTGTGTCGCTATAATTACAGGAATTCGAGCTTCTTTTGCTTTAAGCACCAATTTTTTCTGAATTAAAGGTACTTCATGTGCAGGAATTTCAACACCTAAATCACCTCGAGCCACCATTAAACCATCACAATAAGCAATAATCTTATCGATATTAGTAACTCCCTCTGGCTTTTCAATTTTAGCAACAATAGGAATCTTATACTTACTGTGCTTCTTTATCAGTTTCTGTAAAATCTTTAAATCGCTCGCATATCTAACAAAAGAAAGAGCAATCCAATCTACTTCTAATTCGCAAGCAAACTTCGCATCTTCTATGTCTTTTTCTGTAAGAGCCGGAAGTGATATTTTAGTATTAGGTAAGTTAACCCCTTTTCTAGATTTTAAAGGTCCACCTTGTACTACTTTGGTTTCTACAGCATCTTTTTTATTAGTAGAAACAACTTCGAAAATCAATTTACCATCATCTAGTAAAATTCTTTCGCCTGGATTTACATCCTGTGGAAAGGTTTCGTAGTTCATGTAAACTTCGTTAGCATCGCCTTCAAAAACTTTACCTGTTTTAAATGTAATTGTATCACCCTTGCTAACCATTACGTCTTCTTTCATTTTTCCAACACGTAATTTTGGGCCTTGTAAATCTGCTAAAATTCCTGCATTTAAGCCATATTCTTCATTAAGCTCACGTATCATTTTCACGCGTTCTCTTACATCTTCATAATCTGCGTGAGAAAAGTTAATTCTAAATATATTTGCTCCTTCTTCTAGCATTTCTCGTAACACCTGCTTATCTGATGTGGCGGGTCCAAGCGTTGCTACAATTTTTGTTTTTTTAAGTTTATCCATTAATAAAATATTAAGTTTTCTGGTGTTTTTAGTTGTTCTATATCAATTTGATATGCTGTAGAGATTTGGTTTATTGAGTTAAGTTGAAACAATAAACTTTTATAATTAATTTGGTCTAAAGTTGCATCTTCTACTTTAATAAAAAAATCTACACTTTTAAATTCGGGGACTAGGTATCTAATTCGTAATTGTTCTTTTTGACTTTCTGAAAATAAGTTTCCAGTAGAGTTTAAATTAGGTTCTTTGCTATAAGATTTATTAGAAATAAAATGAACATTGCTCTGCAACTCTTTTGAATAATACTCGTACCACTGATAGTGTGCAACAGCATTCCCATAATGAAAGTCGATGTCTTGAGATGCTCTTTTAAAACTAATATTTACCTTTTTGTTTATGTAATAAGCTAGTTGATACATTTCTGTTGAAGCATTAATTCCAATAAGCAAAAAATCAAAACTTACAAGGTCGTCTAGTACTAACTTATTCTTTTTCATTTTCTTAGAAAATCAAATTTAAAAGTACGTAGATATTAACTAGTAAAAAAATATTTTTTAGTTAATATAATTTTGTAAAGCATAGTAAGCTCTTCTAGAAGCTTTTTCTTCTGCCTTTTTTTTCGAAACTTCTCTAGCTTTCGAAATATTTTCTTGGTTAATTAATAACCTAATTTCAAAGTACTTTAATCCGTCTACTCCTTCTTCTTCTTTAGTAGTATACTCAAATTGATGATGCATTTTTTGGCACCACTCAATGATTAAACTTTTATAACTTATTATTTTACCTTCTAGTTGTTTTATATCTACGTGAGGTTCAATAATTTTCGAATAAATAAAAGTTTCACAAAATTTATATCCACGGTCTAAATAAATTGCTCCTATTAAAGCTTCAAATAAGTTGCCGTGTATATTTTTTCCAACATGGTTTTTATCTACACTAGAAACTAATAAATCTATTAAGCCTAAATTGTCTCCTAGTAAGTTGAGGTTCTTTCTACTTACAATTTTTGAGCGCATCTTAGTTAAATAGCCTTCATCTCCATGGGGTGCTTCATCAAATAAGTAGCAAGAAATAATTGCTCCTAATATTGAATCTCCTAAAAATTCAAGGCGTTCATAGTTTACATTATTTCCAAAGCTATCCTTTTTTTTAGCAGAGGAATGAATGAAAGCTTTCTCATAAATACTTAAGTTTTTAGGTTTAAAACCCATCACTTCAGTAAGTTTATCATAAATAATCCCGTCCTTTTCAGAACGGGATTTAATAATATTTTTGAAAAAGCTCATGAAGAACTAGAATTATTCAAATCTTTTAAAGACAACACACGCGTTGTGACCACCAAAACCAAAGGTATTACTCATTACCACATTTAGTTTTCTTTCTTGGGCTTTGTTTAAGGTCAAGTTGAGCTCAGGATCAATATTTTCATCAACATGTTCATGGTTAATGGTAGGCGGAACTAAACTATGCTTCATAGCAAGTATTGAAGCAATAGCTTCAATAGCACCTGCTGCGCCTAGTAAGTGACCCGTCATTGACTTTGTAGAATTAATGTTGATGTTCTTAGCATGGTTTCCAAATACTTCTTTAATAGCTTTTAATTCTGCTACATCTCCTAATGGAGTAGAAGTGCCATGTGTATTGATGGCGTCTACATCTTCTGGTTTTAATCCAGCATTTTGTAAACAATTTTTCATAACTGCAATAACACCAATACCATCTGGATGTGGTGCCGTCATATGGTAAGCATCAGAAGATAAACCACCTCCTGCAACTTCAGCATAAATTTTTGCTCCTCTTGCTTTGGCGTGTTCATATTCTTCTAAAACCAAAGCGCCAGCGCCTTCGCCCAATACAAATCCATCTCGGGTAGAATCGAAAGGTCTGGATGCTGTTTCTGGACTATCATTACGCGTTGATAGTGCATGCATAGCATTAAATCCACCCATTCCAGCTTCTGTTACAGCAGCTTCACTACCGCCAGTAACAACTACATCGGTATGTCCTAAACGAATTGAATTAAGCGCATCGATCATTGCATTTGCAGAAGATGCACAAGCCGAAACCGTTGTGTAGTTGGGTCCCATAAATCCATGTTTGATTGAAATATTGCCAGGTGCAATATCAGCAATCATCTTTGGAATAAAAAATGGGTTAAATCTTGGAGTGCCGTCACCTTTAGCATAAGAAACTACTTCATTCTGAAAAGTTTCTAAGCCACCAATACCAGCTCCCCAAATCACGCCAACACGATATTTATCTACTACATCTAAGTTTAGACCAGAATCTAAGATAGCTTCATCTGCAGCTACCATAGCATACTGAGCAAACTTATCTAAACGCCTAACTTCTTTTCTATCAAAGAAGTCATTAGTGTTGAAGTTTTTAATCTCACATGCGAATTTAGTTTTAAACTTTTCCGTATCGTAATACGTAATAGGAGCAGAGCCACTTTTTCCTGCCGCTAAGCTTTCCCAATAAT
The DNA here is from genome assembly GCA_965662165.1 of Psychroflexus sp. Taxonomy (GTDB): domain Bacteria; phylum Bacteroidota; class Bacteroidia; order Flavobacteriales; family Flavobacteriaceae; genus Psychroflexus. The sequence goes on along the minus strand of CBFIGU010000011.1, from coordinate 28,754 downwards.
CGTTTAAATTATTACCAATTGGCGTGAGCGCACCCATGCCTGTAACAACAACTCGCTTTAATTCCATGAAATTAAATTTATTATTTTTTTGCTTCTTCTATATAAGAAGTTGCTTGACCTACTGTTGCAATATTTTCAGCTTGATCGTCTGGTATTTGGATATCAAATTCTTTTTCAAATTCCATAATAAGTTCTACGGTATCTAAAGAATCCGCACCTAAGTCGTTTGTAAAACTAGCTTCGTTAACAACTTCATTTTCGTCTACTCCTAATTTATCAACGATAATAGCTTTTACTCTTGATGCAATGTCTGACATGATAATTATTTTTAAGTTTATACAGTTGGCAAAAATAAAAACTTTTAGTTTAAAACAAGTTTTAATGCCAAAAATGTGATTAAAAATAATTAATTTTACTGAATATACATAATATCAACCTATTATTTATAGATACATAAAACCTAACCTAATTGAGAATGAGCGCAATAATGCCCAAAAAAATTGTGATTTTTGCATCTGGCAGAGGAACCAATGCAGAAAATATTATTAATTATTTTGAACGTATTGACGCTCAAATTACCGTTAGTCATGTACTTTCTAACAATCCGAAAGCTGAAGTTTTAGAGCGTGCTCACTTACACGGTGTAAAAGCAGTCAACTTCGATCGGTTTAGTTTTCAAGAAAGTGATGAAGTCTTAGAATTACTAAAAGAAATTAATCCTGATTTAATTGTGTTAGCAGGATTTTTATGGAAAATTCCTTTATCTATCATCAAAGCTTTTCCTGAAAAAATAATTAATTTACATCCTGCACTATTGCCTAAATATGGAGGAAAAGGAATGTATGGTGATCGTGTTCATCGTGCTATTTTAGAAAATAAAGAAGAAAAATCTGGTATTACTATTCATTATGTAAATGAAATTTATGATGATGGAGAAATTATATTTCAAGATGAAGTAGAAGTGGAACCTAACGATACACTTAGAAGCTTAAGAGATAAAATACATGTTTTAGAATATCGAAACTTTCCGAAAGTGATACGGCAAATTTTAACTGATAAAAATAAGTAAACCTTAAGGAATAAAATTCTTCATCTTAATTCGGCTTTAATTTTTTATATCTAGTAGTTTTCCTGCTTTCCAAATCATTTCAATATTTTTGATTTCTTCAATATTTTCAGTTGGATCACCATCAATTAATAACATGTCTGCCACATAACCTTGTTTTAGATAACCCATTTTTTTCAAACCAAATGCTTCTGCAGGATTAGATGTAGCTGTTTTTAAAATTTCAATATTAGATAAGCCAGCTTCTTTAAATAGAAATAATTCTTCATATAAATCTGTGCCATAATTAATACCTACGTTTGGTGGGTCTGTTCCTGCTAAAATAGGAACCTTAGCGTCATGCAGTTTTTTTACTTCGGCTAGTAATTCAGATTTAGATAAATAATCTTCATTTTCAATTTGTTCAAAGGCTTTCAGGGTGGTTAATAATGTAGGAATAATAAAGAATTCTTTTTGGGTAGCTAGGTAATTTAATTCTTCTTCATCAATTACTTTATCCCACCAAATATGTACCAAAGCATCAGCATTATTCTTTAAAACTTCAATACCATCTTCTAATTTACTAACATGAACAACAGCTTTTAAATTAGATTTATGTGCTTCTTTAATAATTTCTGTAACCGTTTCAATAGATAAAGCTTCCATATAGGGTTCTACGATAATTTTAATATAATCTACATTTGCTTTTAGTCTTTCTGCAACAAAAGTTTTTGCATCTGCAGGAGACGCTAAGGTTGGCACAGGAAAACCGAATTGCGTACCGTGACCACCTGGAGCGGTAGCAGCATATCCAGCAATAAAATAGCGAGCAAAATTGGTAGAGTCGTTCAGCTTTCTCATATTTTGCTGATAGTTTTCTATACCATGCATATCCATCACATTGAGTACGCCAGCATTTGCAGCTTGCTTTAACGAGATTGGAGACCAGGCATGTACATGCGCATTAGATAAAGCAGGAATTAATGTTTTTCCTTTTCCATCTATAATTTTAAGATTTGGTTTTGTTTTTAGTTCTGTTGAAATTTTAATAATTCGGTTTTCAACAACTTCAACATTTGTGCTTTCAATGACTTGTTCGCCATCAAAAACCTTAACATTTTTAATGAAAAAACCTTCCTGAGCCTGAAGTTGACAACAAATAGCGAATAGAGTTGCAATAAAAAAACACTTCATTTTATTTATGGTTTAAGGATGTGTTGAAATCAAAAATAGGATTTATATGCATTATTTTAATCATTTTTCATCAGCTCTTTAATTTTTTGCTCTTCCCAATCTTTTCCGAACAAGAAATCTTCACCAAAAACACCAATAAAATGAGATAAAAGCCCAATACCCCAAAATAGGGGAGTTGAAAGTGCTGCAAAGCTAAAAACATCAATATTGGTGTGCCATACAATTGCAGTTACAATAAAGCTATTAACTAAAATATATACTGTAAAATGGCTATAAAAGCCTTTAATGCCTTCTACTTTTTTTCTTGCATTGGTATAAGACGAAGTATCATTAAAATTGACATTCATATCTTGCTTTTCTTTGCCTAAAAATTCTTGTAATTTTCGTTTTTCCCAGTTTTTCCCAAAAATGAAATCGATGTCGTATGCTGCTAAACCTTTAAAGATGAGACCAATTCCCCAGCCAACAATTGGAAACCAAAACCATTGGAAGTCGTGACTTGAATAATTGTACCAAATGTAAATAAGACCAACATTAATTAAGATGTAAAACAATATGCTGAAATAGAATGATTTTAAAGCATCAACTCTTTCTCTTGCTTTTTGATATGAAGTTTGATTTTCTCTGTTTTTAATATTTGAAGTATCCATAGCTTATTATTTTTGTTATTATTCATTCAAATATGTAATGAAATACCTTTACAAAAGAAAAAAACAAGTTGAAGTGTAGAATTGTAGTGATGAATTGTAATTTAGAGCCGAATTATAACCAAGAATGAGCAGGCAGCAAAAATATTATGTAGTATGGGAAGGCTACGAACCAGGAATTTATACTACTTGGGAAGAATGTAAAAAGTACATTACTAACTACCCTAATGCTAAATATAAATCTTTTAAAAGTTTAACAGAAGCAAAAGATGCTTTTAATGCTGGTTATTATGGTTTTAAGAAACAAGAAGGCCAAATTAATCCAGCTTATTTAAATGAAATTGATTTTAATTCTATTGCGGTAGATGCTGCTTGTAGTGGTAACCCTGGTAAAATGGAATACCAAGGTGTAGTAACTAAAACTAAGCAAGTGCTTTTTAAAAAAGGACCTTTTTTGCATGGGACTAACAATGTAGGAGAATTTCTTGCCTTAGTTCATGCTCTAGCCTTAGTGAAAGAAAAAAAATATAATATTTCTATTTATTCAGATTCTAAAATCGCCATTTCTTGGGTTCGTCAAAAAAAATGCAAAACGAAGTTGAAGCCGAATGCTCAAAACCAAAAGCTTTTTAATTTGATAAAACGTGCAGAATTATGGCTGAAAGAAAATCAGTTTTCAACACCTATTTTAAAATGGGAAACTAAAAAATGGGGAGAAATACCAGCTGACTTTGGCAGAAAGTAAGCTCTTATTTTTCATTGCTTCAGTAATATCTAAAAGCATATATTTGCAAAAAAAAACTAGATGTCTCACCAATTATTAATTGTAGGTACCGTAGCTTTTGATGCTATAGAAACACCTTTTGGTAAAACTGATAAAATCTTAGGCGGTGCTGCTACTTACATAGGCTTAGCTGCAGCACAATTCAATAAAGTAGAAGCAGGTATTGTTTCGGTAGTAGGAGATGATTTTCCACAAGAAAACCTTGACTTACTTAAGCAACATCAAATAAATTTAGAAGGCTTAGAAATTGTTGAAGGCGGTAAAACTTTCTTTTGGAGTGGTCGTTATCATAATGATATGAATACTCGTGATACTTTAGATACACAACTTAATGTACTAGCAGATTTTGAGCCTAAAGTGCCAGAGCAATTTCAAGATGCAGAAATTGTCATGTTAGGAAATTTGCATCCTGGAGTTCAGCTTAGCGTTATAGAACAATTAAGAAATCCTAAACTAATTGTTTTAGATACCATGAATTTTTGGATGGATACCACTTTAGATTTACTTAAAAAAGTGATTTCTAAAGTAGATGTAATTACCATAAATGATGAAGAAGCTAGACAATTATCTGGTGAATATTCTTTGGTAAAAGCAGCTAGAGTGATTAGAGATATGGGGCCAGACCATGTTGTAATTAAAAAAGGAGAGCACGGTGCTTTGTTGTTTCATAATGAAGAAATGTTCTTTGCGCCAGCACTTCCGTTAGAAGAAGTTTTTGACCCCACTGGAGCTGGAGATACTTTTGCAGGTGGTTTTACAGGCTATCTGGCAAATTCGAAAGACATTAGCTTTGAAAATATGAAGAACGCAGTAATTCATGGTTCTAATTTAGCTTCTTTCTGTGTTGAAAAATTTGGAACTGAACGCATGCAAAATCTAGATAAAAATGAATCTAAGCAGCGCCTTAAGCATTTTAAAGCGCTAACTCAATTTGAAATTAATTTAACTAAATAAATTATGCCCCAATTTTTGGGGCTTTTTTTTACCTAATATTACCATGAGCGACGCTATAAAACACGAATGCGGAATTGCATTATTAAGACTCCAAAAGCCACTTAGCTACTATAAGGAAAAATATGGTACAGCATTTTACGGCATAAATAAAATGTACTTAATGCTAGAGAAGCAACACAATCGTGGTCAAGATGGAGCTGGCTTAGCAAGTATTAAATTGAATATGAAGCCAGGTTCCCGTTATATAAGTAGAATACGTTCTAATGCCGCACAGCCTATTCAGGATATTTTTTCGCAAATTAATGAACGCATCAACACAGAGTTAAAATTACATCCAGAATTAAATGATGATGTAGAGTTACAAAAACAAAACTTACCTTATATAGGCGAAGTTTTTTTAGGCCATGTGCGATATGGAACTTACGGTAAGAACAGTATAGAAAGTGTTCATCCATTTTTGCGACAAAACAATTGGATGCATCGAAATTTAATTTTGGCGGGTAACTTTAACATGACTAATGTTAGCGAGCTTTTTAACAATTTAGTTGAATTGGGTCAGCATCCTAAAGAAAAAGCCGATACCATTACCGTAATGGAGAAAATAGGTCATTTTTTAGATTCAGAAGTTCGAAAATTATATAAAAAATTAAAGTCAGAAGGTTTCAATAAAAAACAAGCTTCGCCACATATTGTAGAGCAAATTAAAGTTCATAAAATTTTAAAGAAATCTTCTAAAGATTGGGATGGCGGCTATGTTATGGCAGGAATGCTAGGTCATGGTGATAGTTTTGTGCTTCGTGATCCAGCTGGAATAAGACCTGCTTATTATTACAAAGATGATGAAGTAGTTGTAGTGGCATCAGAACGCCCCGTTATACAAACTGCTTTCAACGTAGCTTTTGAAGATGTAATTGAGTTAGAACCAGGACATGCTTTAATTACCAGAAAAGATGGATCAACATACATCAAGAAAATTATTGAGCCTACTGAAAGAAAAGCTTGCTCCTTCGAACGGATTTATTTTTCTCGTGGCAGCGATGCTGAAATCTACAAAGAGCGTAAACAATTAGGTAGACTGCTCATGCCAGAAGTATTGCAAGCCATTAACCATGATACTGTAAACACCGTTTTTTCCTTTATACCTAATACGGCTGAAACCTCCTTTTATGGAATGGTTGAAGCTGCTCAAGATGAGTTAAGTCGGCAAAAAAATGAAGCTATTTTAGCAGAAAAAGAAAACTTAACCGATGAACGATTAAATGAAATTTTGTCTTACCGTTTACGAACTGAAAAAATAGCGGTAAAAGATGCAAAGTTGCGAACTTTTATTACGGAAGATTCTAGCAGAGACGATTTAGTTGCCCATGTTTACGATGTAACTTATGGAGTGGTAAAACCTACCGATAATTTAGTGGTAATAGACGATAGTATTGTGCGCGGTACAACACTTAAGAAAAGTATTCTTAAAATGTTAGACCGTTTACAGCCTAAGAAAATTATAATTGTTTCATCTGCACCGCAAATTCGCTATCCAGATTGCTACGGAATTGATATGGCAAGGTTAGAAGATTTTGTAGCTTTTCAAGCTGCTATTCATTTATTGAAAGAAACTAATCAAGAGCAAATACTAGAAGATGTGTATCAAAAGTGTTTGATGCAGAAAGAACTACCAACGGCTGAAATTCAGAACTTTGTGAAAGAAATTTACGCTCCGTTTAGTACAGAAGAAGTTTCAACTAAAATAGCTGAATTACTGAGTGAAGAATCCATCAATGCCGAGGTAAAAGTGATTTATCAAAGTGTAGATAAGTTACATGAAGCATGTCCTAAAAATCTAGGAGATTGGTATTTTACAGGAGATTATCCTACGCCGGGCGGAAACCGAGTAGTTAATCAGGCTTTTATGAATTTTGTTGAAGGTAAAAAAGACCGCTCGTATTAAATGCACTTAAACATTAACATGCTGTAGCGCAACCTTTCTACTTTTTTGCATACTATTAAGTAGAAGCATCCGTTTTCATTAAAATAAAGTTAAATTTGCCGTTTTAAAAAAAAATCAGGTATGGCCGAAAATACTCCAACCCAAGTTAATGAAGAAATAGATTTGGGTTATCTTTTTAAAAAAATTGGTCTCTTTTTAAAGAGATGTATAATTATTTTATTTAATATTATTTCTTTTTTCATTAAACATAAATACACTGTTATTTTTTTGATTTTAATTGGAATAGCTTTAGGATTTTTAAAGGATTCTTTTTCAAAACCAGTACTGATTAATGAAGTAATAGTAGTTCCTAATTTTGGAAGTGTTGATTATTTATATGATAAAACTGAAGCCTTGAATGCTAAAATTCAAGCAAAAGATTCTGTTTTTCTTAAAACTATCCTTGGCGATAAACACAAAAAATTAAAGGAAATTGAAGTCGAACACATAGATGATTTATTTAATAATGTTTCAAATAATGGTGATCGGGTTGAACTTTTCGATATTTTAAGTCAATCTAAAGAAGCTGACGAATTTTTAAATTATTATTCAATTACTAAAACTTATAAACATCATCGTCTTACTTTTAAAATTGAAGGTAAAGAAGATTCAGAGGATATTGTTAGTCGAATACTAGAGTTTTTAAATAATAATCCATATTACCAAGACTACCAAGATATATATGTTGAACATAATAGCTACCTGATTGATTTTAATTTGAATATGTTGAATCAAATTGACTCTATACTTGCTTTTCAAATGAAAGCCGTTGAACCATTATCTAGTCAAGTATTAGATGTAGATGAAAAAAACTATATACCAGAACTAATAGATAAGAAACGAGAGATAAGTCAGTATTTATTGACACTTAAGAGACAGAAATCTGATTTTGATATACCAATCAAACTGGTTAAGGCAGACTATAATCTTATAGAGTTAGACAGTCTTAGGATTTCTTCTAAAATCTTATATCCCATTTTACTTATTGTTGTATTCTGTTTAATTTTTGTAATGAAGCATTTTTATAAAAAGATGAAATTAATAGCTCTTGAAAATAAATCAGCTTAAAACAAGTTCAATACTAAGGCAACTTACATCCAATAAGTTAATGGTTTTTTTAGACCAAATATTGTTTGCATTTTTCAATTTTTGTACAATATTTTTGCTTTCTAAAACTACCGGAGTAAAGGACTTTAGTTCCTTTGTATTATTTCAAAGTAGTATATTTTTTATATATGTTTTTTGTACCTTTTTTTTATCATCACCTATTCTTGTGTTAAACACAAAAAGATGGAAAAAAACAGGAAGCTATTATTTAATAACCTTAATTACGACTAATTTTTTTATAAACTTTTTTTTATCAATAGGAATTTATTTTTTTTTATTAAGGCAAGAAGTTTATGTTCCTTTTATTTATGTTATTTCTATTCCTTTTTTAATGTCACTATATGACATCTTTAAAAAATACCTGCTAAGTGTTTTAAAAATCAACTTGTTGCATTGTGTAATTAGCACCTTTTTACTAAATGTCACTTTTTTTGTTGGAATATTCATTTTTTTGAATGAACTAAAATTAAATCTTATATTGTTTTTATATCTTCTTTCTTATGCTATTGCTAATTTATATTTATTGGCAGTAGTACTTTTAGAGAGAAATAAGCTTTTTTATTCAGGAAATATTAATACAACTAAGGATTCATTATTTTTATTAATTCTTAAAAATCATTTTGTTTATTCTAAATGGATAATACTTGGCGGGTTTGCGTTTTGGGGCTATAATCAAGGAATTTTTATTTTCTCTAAGTTATTGGGAGCAGAAGATGTTGCAATAGCTAAGATAAGAACAATACAAAACTTGTTAGGAGTTACAAATATTTTATTGGTCACCGTAGAAAACTTATATACACCAATATTTTCAAATTTCATATTGAAAAACTCCATAAGCGAACTGCACAAATTGGTAAAAAAGTTGTATTTTAATAACTACATTAAAATAATTTTAATTGCATTGTTAGCTTTCTTATTTGCAATGATTGTGTATTATTTTTTATATCAGGAAAAGTACGGTAACGGTTTATGGATTATAGTCTTTTTTACATTAACTCAAACAGTTTTACTTACCATTAGACCATTAATAATATCTTTAAAATCAATTGAAGTTACAAGACCTTTTTTTTATGGTCATTTATTAGCAGTTTGCGTTATGCTTATTGCAGGTTATTTTTTTATAGTGAATTATCAATATAATGGAATGGCAGTTGTATTTGTCTTGTCTAACTTGGCTTTTTCAGCTATTGTAATTTATTTTTACAAAGCAAAATTTTTACACACACAATCTTAAACTACTAGAAAACTTTATTTCAAAATGCATTTTAAAACAATTAAAGATTTAAATAGAGAAATACAAAATCAACTAGCTTCTAGAATTGATTCAGAATTTATATTACTTGATACTCCGGATCACATAAACATAGGCGATCAAATGATTTGGCAAGGTGAGATGGATTTTTTCGACTCACTAGGTGTTTCCCCTTATTATATTTCTTCTCATCCACATTTTGATTGGAGAGAACTACCAAGTAGCACACTGATTTTGTTACACGGTGGTGGTAATTTTGGAGATGTTTGGAAAGGTCCCAACGAATTTAGATTAAAAGTTATTCAAAAATATTCAGAAAATAGAATCATTGTTTTACCACAATCTGTTCAATTTAGTGATAATGCAATTTTAGAAGAAAATGCAGAAATATATTCTAAACATAAAAATTTAATTATTTGTGCTCGGGATGAGTATTCGTATAAGTTATTAAAAAAATATTTTAATAATGAGATTCTTTTAGTGCCGGATATGGCATTTAGCTCGGTTTATAATAATATAAATGTAAACTCAAAAAATGATAAAAAGTTATTAATAAAGCGATTTGATAGGGAAAATAAGAAAGAATTAAATTATAAAGAATTTACGGACTTTGTAATAACAGACTGGCCATCCTGTGAAATTACAATTTCAAACCAGTTTTGGAGAGGGATTGAAAAACTTAATAGAGAATTCGCAAAGTACTTTATTTCAAAAAAAAATAAGGACACGACTTTCGGTTTGGGAGTAAAGCGTGATAGAAATTATTATATTAATCTTGGAGTTGAATTTATGTCTAAATACAATCTAGTAGTTTCTACTAGGTTACATGGTCATATTTTAGCTCTTCATCTAGGTATCCCATCTATAATGATAGATAATAGTTATGGTAAAAATAGTCGATTTTATAACACTTGGCTAAAAGATATTCCAGGGTCTACACTTGTGAAATCAATTTCTGAGTTAAAACAAGAGCTTAATAAATATTAAAACAAATAAGATTTTTGTATTGCGTACAAATTATAATAAACATAAAGCTGATGTAGTTGTTTTAATACCTCACTTTAATAATGATGAAAAATTATTAGAGTCTATTCTCTCTATTAAAGAAAGTATTCAAATAGATTTACTTATTGTTGATGATGGAAGCCAAAACCAACCAAATATAAGCAAGATTCAAAATCAATATGCTAATGGATTAGTTTGGATGGAAGTGTTAGAAAAAAATAAAGGCATAGAACACGCCTTAAATAAAGGACTTGAAATAATTGAAAAATTAAATTACAAATACATTGCTAGATTAGACTGTGGTGATTTAAATATAAAAAATAAATATACTAAGCAATTTAACTATCTTGAAAAAAATTTAGATGTAAATCTTTTAGGTACTTGGGCTGATATGGTAAACGAAAATGGCACTTTTCTCTATACCTTAAAACACCCTGTTGGATATGATGAAATAAAGAATAAGATGTACATAAATAGTATGTTCATCCATCCAACAGTAATGTTTAGATTTCAGGTCTTAAAAGACATTGGTAAATATCCTGTTAATTATAAAGCAGCTGAAGATTATGCCTACTTTTTTAAAATCATAAAAAAAATGAAGGCCCAAAATTATCCAGAATCACTTTTGATTTATGAAGTTAATTCAAATTCAATTTCATCTACAAAAAGAAAGGAGCAAGTAAAAAATAGAATAAAAATTATTTGGAGTAATTTTTATTTTGGCACTTATCCAATTTATGGACTACTTAGAAATTCAATTATATATTTTATGCCCAACTTTTTAATACAGTTTTTAAAAAGCGTTAAAAAATAAGTCAACCTTGCTATGCAAAAGGAGAAAAAAAACATATTAACAATAAAGGCAATAGGGCTATTTTTTGTTTACATTGGTATCTTTCTAATTCCTTTTAATGCCTATGAGGGTCCAGGTTTTATGGGAGAATACAATAGACACCCTTGTACTTACTTTTTTTTAATTGCTTTTTTAATTTCTACACTTGATATTTTTTTAAAACGTAGAATTTACTTTCCAATCAAAAATATCATTTTTCAATTATTGATACTCTTTTTGATTTGGTGTGCAGCAACTGCTTTATTTAATATAAATAATATCCTTGATTATTATTTGAAAGGAACTATTGGTATTGTAAGGTTTATTAAGCAATATGGCTCTTTACTTATTTCAGCTCTATTTTTTTTATTAACCTATGTTAACCTTTTTTATGGGATGAAGCCCATTGATATTTTTAAAAAAATCAGACAAGTTTATTTCATTTCATTTTTGGTAGTTACATTTTATGCTTTTTTAGAAATTCTAATTGTTTTTTTTAGTGTTACTGCTTTAGTACCAGTTATTGAATTATTTAATTATTTTCCATTCACAACAGTATATCTAAGTTATGGCTTAGATAGAATCTCATCTGTTTCATTTGAACCACCTGAGTTGGCAACATATTTAATTTGTATAGCTGGATGGATGTTTAGCTACATGTTAACTGGAAAAGGGCTAAAAAAATATCTTCCAGCTCTAATTGTATTAATACTTACTTTTTTTTCAGATTCTAGGTCTGGCCTTGTAACTGTAATTTTACAATTTTGCTTGTTTATTTATTTGTTATACAAGCAAAAAATATTTAGGTATCAGTTAAATAAATTTATAGCAATTTTAATCATACCTGTTGCTGTTTTATTTGTTTTTAAAGGAGCTTCAATTACTAACTACGTTTTCGAAAAAATCACTTCCTTTAGCATATCTGATAGTACTCACGGCGGATCAAATAAGTCTAGGTTAGGTATTCAATACGCTAACCTAGTTGTCTTTTCTGAAAATCCTGTAAGCGGAGTTGGATTTGGCCAATCTGCTTTTGCGTCAAGAGAACATTATCCTAGTTGGGCAACTAATGATAATTGGGAATTTCGCGTAATGTATTTGAATCCTTACCACAAGCCTTTTCCATCTGTTTACAATATGTATGTTCGCCTATTATCTGAAACAGGTATAATAGGGACCATTTTATTTATCAGTTTTCTTTTTGCTTTAATGTGGTCTTGCTATCAGTTTTGTATATCTCCAAAACAATATAGTAGGCAATTTAGAATATTTGGAATAGTTCTTTTGATCACTTTTTTTGGTATTAGTGTAAATTGGTTAAAGACAGAAACATTCCGCATTTTTGGTTTTTGGGTTGCACTTGCATTTTTTCTGATAATTACTGGTAATCATTTTAAATTATACCCTAAAAAAAATAAATAACTTTTCAATTATGTGAATCAATGAGTAAAATAATTTTATTATCAGAAATTAGAAAAGAAGGGATTTACACAAAATTTAAATATTAAGGATTGAAAAATGCAAAACCTACGTAAATATCTCGATCAAAATACAGATATATTAATAAATATTTCAGCAGGTCTTCTTGTTTTTTTTATTCCGATCTCTATTGCTCTTACCAATATAATGTTAATTCCATTATTGGTTTTAGTGGTTTACGACAGCTACAACAAAAAAAAGCTTAAACTGTTCTCAACACTCCCTGTGTTTTTTGTTTCATTTTCTATAATATCTCTAAGCATAATAGCAATATTCAAAGGGAGTTTTATCTTAGACATAGGAATTTACGCCCGTTATTTTACAATTTTGCTTTTGTTCGCTCTTTATCAAAGGACAAGTAAAATAGAAACCATTGAAAATTATTACTTAGTAGGTTTAACAGTAGCTTTTGTTATTTCTTTTCTAAGAATAGTAATCTATAAAATCGCTAACCCAAATGCTTTGTTTGATACAGGATACGTTATTGACGATATGTTATGGGGTGACAGGCCATATGCAGCGTTTATGCTTGTCTTAGCAATTTTTATTTGTTTAAGGCGAGTTTCATTAAAAACAAAAGGGAGTTGGTTTTATTTGACTCTTGTGGGAGTTTTTTTACTTTTTTGTAATTTTATATCAGCCCGATTAAGCATGGGTTTAGCTATTTTGACCATAGTCTATTTTATTTTTTTTAGATTCAAAGTAAATAAAAAAATAAAATTTTCTTTAAGTGTCTTATTTTTTACAGCTGTTTTTGTAATGATTATTTTCAATAAATCTTTAATATTAAGAACACCATTAGATAAAGAAACCGAATTTGAGAAAATTATAGCAGTTGCAAAAGATCGTGAGCCACGTTATGTAATTTGGTCTTGTTCTGCACTTTTGCTTCAAACTGATTCAAATGCCTTACAGGGTATCTCTAGTTATGAAAAATACAGAAAGGATTTGGTCGATTGTTATGGGGAATTTATTGTTAATAGAGCTGAGAAGAGACAGTATTATATGGATTCTAGATTTAGCTCTCACAATCAATTTCTAGACTTTTGGCTAAATGGAGGCATTGTTCCATTTTTATTTTTAATTGCTGCTTTTATTTCTGTTTTTTTGTCTAAAAAAAATTCAGCAGATACAAAATGGATTTACTTTTTATTCTTCTGTTTTTTATTAGTTGAAAATGTTTTTTACCGACAAATAGGTTATTATCTTTTTGGTATATTCGCCGTTTTATACACTTCAACAAATTTCAAAAAGGCCTAAATGAAAAAAGCTCTTATCCATGATTGGTTAGACCTATATGGCGGCGCAGAGAGAATTCTTACAGCCATTTCTGAAGCACACGATTTTGATTATTATTATACGTATGTAAATAAAATGAGTGATGCTGACTTAAAAAGAACATTTGCTGGTAAAAAAGTTAAAGTAGAAGATGCAATTCTATTTCGTCCTGTAAAACATTTCTTTAGATATCTTATGCCATTTTTTCCTCTTGTGGTTAAATCTTTCAATAAGCAAACAAGAAGCAATAAGGTAAATCTAGTTATTAGCTCATCTTGGGCATTGTCAAAAGCTTATCGAATTGGGAATGAAATACACATTTGCTACATGCATTCAAGAAATTTTAAGTACGTTTGGGATGAAGCTTATCTTTATTTTAAAGGCCCGTTCAAAGCACTTTCATTTCTAAAGAGACCTCTCCAAAAGTTTGATATTCAATCTGCACAAGTTCCAGATTACCTAATTACAAATTCTAAATTTGTTCAAAAATGGGTAAAAGAAAAGTATAATAGAGATAGTACAGTTATTTATCCACCTGTAGAAGTAGATGATTTTTATATTTCAGAACAAAAAGATGACTATTTCATTACCGTTGGAAGAATTGTAAAATGTAAACGTTTTGAAATAATAGTTGAAGCTTTTAAAAAGAATGGAAAAAAGCTAATTATCGTAGGAGATGGTCCTGCAAGGAAAAATCTTGAGAAAAATGCAAGTTCTAATATTGAATTTGTAGGATATAAAACAAAGGACCAGTTAAAAGAAATGCTGGCTAAAGCAAATGCTTTTGTCTTTGCTGCTGAAGAAGATTTTGGGATAGCCATTGTAGAAGCCTTAGCAGCAGGTCTTCCCGTAATAGCATATAAAGGTGGTGCTAGTGAAGAATTAGTCGAAAAAAGAACAGGCATTTTATATAAGTCTCAAACAGAACATGGATTAAATTCAGCGATAGATTACTATAGCGATAATATAGAACTATACAATGCTGAATACATCAGGAACTCTGCCCTTAAATTTTCTAAGAAGCGCTTTAAAGAAGAGATAAGTAGTTACATTGATAACATCACAAAATCCATAGAGTAGGAATGCCAATTTTTTACTTATTTTAAGATTCAAGCGAGTAATTATTGAAGCTAAAACTTATTAAGATGTCTATATTTATTAGAGCATTTCTAAAGCCATTTACTTAATTATTAAATCGAATTTAGCGATTGTAACCTCAAATTATGCTTGTATATGAAACTCATTTTTCTAAACTGAAAATACGCATTCAACTTTAGCATTCTTCATTTGCAAAAACTTAACAGATAAACTACATTTGAATAATATTTTAATTAACTAATCATACTTCAACTAAAATTGATTAATAAAGCGTAAACTTATGAAAATAACCGTAGTAGGAACGGGCTATGTAGGTCTTGTAACCGGAACATGCTTAGCCGAAACAGGGAACGATGTAATATGTGTAGATAACAATGCAGAAAAAGTTCAAAAAATGAAAGATGGGGTCGTGCCCATTTATGAACCACACCTAGATGTACTTTTTGAACGTAATATAGAAGCAAATCGCTTAAGCTTTACAACAGATTTAAAAGCCGGCTTAGATCACGGAGAAGTAATCTTTCTTGCGCTACCCACACCAGAAGACGAAGATGGTTCAGCAGATTTATCTTACGTATTAGGTGTTGCCAAAGAAATTGGCGATTACATTACCGATTACAAAGTAATTGTAGATAAGAGTACCGTTCCCGTGGGAACAGCAGATAAAGTTACTGCTACCATAGCTAAAACAGCAAAAGCTGAGTTTGATGTAGTTTCAAATCCTGAGTTTTTACGAGAAGGTTTTGCGGTAGATGATTTCTTAAAGCCAGAGCGAATTGTAATTGGAACGGAAAGCTCAAAAGCAGCTGAAATTATGAAGCGACTTTATAAGCCTTATGTTCGTTCGGGTAATCCAATTTTAGTAATGGACGAAAAATCGGCTGAATTAACTAAATATGCAGCAAATTCTTTTCTAGCTACTAAAATTACGTTTATGAACGAAATCGCCAACTATTGTGAGTTGGTAGGTGCAGATGTAGACCATGTTCGTATTGGTATGGGAACCGATTCTAGAATTGGAAAACGCTTCCTTTTTCCTGGTATTGGTTATGGTGGTTCATGCTTTCCAAAAGATGTAAAAGCTTTACATAAGTCAGGGAAAGATGCTGATTTTAGTTTTAAAATATTAGAAGCTGTTGTTGATATTAACGAGCAACAAAAAACAAAACTCTTCCCAAAAATGGAAGGTTATTTTAAAGGTGATTTAAAAGGAAAAACTATAGCAGTTTGGGGATTAGCTTTTAAACCTGAAACAGACGATATTAGAGAAGCTCCTGCTTTGTATATGATTGATTTATTGTTAGAAGCGGGTGCAAATGTAAAAGCATTTGATCCTGAAGCTATGGAAAATGTTGAACGTAAATATGGAGATAAAGTCACTTTTTGTGAAAGCATGTATGAAGCTACAGAAGGGGCAGATGCTTTATTAATCTGTACAGAGTGGAGCATCTTTAGAACTCCAGACTTCCAAAAATTGAAAGCTCAATTATCAGAACCTGTAATTTTCGACGGTCGAAATTTATATACCACTGAAGAATTAAAAGAGCAAGGTTTTCATTACCTATCTATCGGAAGAAAATCAGTATAACAAATACAATAAATCTGAAGCTTTTACAGTTGTTAATAAGGCAATTGTAAAAGCTTTTTACTTTTAAATTTAAGCAAATGAAAAGAGTATTAATAACCGGAGCCGCTGGATTTTTAGGCTCTCACTTATGTGACAAATTTATAGCCGAAGGTTATTTTGTTATAGGAATGGATAATTTAATTACTGGTGACTTAAAAAACATCAATCATTTGTTTAAAAATGAAAATTTTGAATTTTACCATCATGATGTTTCAAAATTTGTTCATGTACCGGGTAATTTAGACTACATCCTTCATTTTGCTTCTCCAGCAAGTCCAATAGACTACTTAAAAATTCCAATTCAAACACTCAAAGTTGGTTCTTTAGGGACGCATAATTTACTTGGGTTAGCAAAGGTGAAAAATGCTAGAATTTTAATTGCAAGTACGTCTGAAGTTTATGGTGATCCGCTGGTTCATCCGCAAACTGAAGAATATTATGGAAATGTAAATACCATTGGCCCAAGAGGTGTTTATGATGAAGCTAAACGTTTTCAAGAATCCATTACCATGGCTTATCATCGTTTTCACGGATTAGAAACTAGAATTGTTCGTATTTTTAATACCTATGGTCCTAGAATGCGTTTGAATGACGGTCGAGTAATTCCTGCATTTATTGGTCAAGCTCTCCGTGGTGAAGACTTAACTGTTTTTGGAGAAGGTAACCAAACGCGTTCTTTTTGTTATGTTGATGATCAAGTAAATGGAATTTATAAACTTTTATTAAGTGATTACGCTGAACCTGTAAACATTGGAAATCCGCATGAAATTACCATTAAAGATTTTGCCGAAGAAATCATTAAATTAACAGGTACAGACCAAAAAATTATTTACAAGCCTTTACCAAAAGATGACCCTATGCAAAGGCAGCCTGATATTTCTAGAGCAAAGGAAGTTTTAGGTTGGGAGCCAAAAGTAGACCGGGCAGAAGGCATGAAAATTACCTATGATTATTTCAAGGGCTTAACTGATGAGGAGTTGAGAAAAAGTGAACATAAAGACTTTACAAAACACATCGTTAGATAAGTAATTTATGAGTAGTAAAGTTGGAAGATACTCTGGCTATTTAAGGCCTATAACTTTTTTTGTAGACTGGGCTATATTAGTTGCTTTCGCTTTTCCTTTTAATTTTGGTTTAGAAAATTGGATTTATTTTAGTCTATATTCAATTTTCTCATGGATTATTTTATCCTTAAAAACAGATTATTATGAGGTTTATCGTTTTACCAAAACTCTTCGGGTAATCTCGCTGGCTGTTACGCAGTTTACTATTTTTACTTTAATTACGTTTTTCTATTTCAAAGTTTTTGTAACTGAAAATATTCCAAATGCAGATATCTTCACTTATTTGGGTAGAGTCTTCTTATTCATTTTTATTTTTAAACTTGGTACTTATCTTTTTCTAAAAAAATATCGAAGTGTTTTTGGCAAGAATTACAGGTTAACAGCAATTATTGGAGACTCGACAAAATCTAACCAATTAAAAGACTTCTTTGTTCAAAATCCAGAGTTTGGTTATAAATTTATGAAGCAGTTTTCAGTTAAAGGTGCATCATCTCAAAAAATTCAGCTTCAACAATGCTTTGATTATATTATTCAGGAAGATATTGATGAGATTTATTGTTCAACTTCAGACCTTGACGATGAAAGTATAAACGAACTCATTGACTTTGCAGATAACAACTTGAAAGTGCTAAAGTTTTTGCCAGATAATAAAGATATTTACGCTAAGCGTTTAAAAATTGATTACTATGGTTATTTGCCCATTTTATCTTTACGTACCATACCTATAGAAGAGCCTATAAATCTATATTTAAAACGTTTTTTCGATATTTTAGTTTCTAGCTTAGTAATTCTTGGCATTTTATCTTGGTTAACTCCTATTTTAGCTATTATCATTAAGATTGAATCTAAAGGTCCGGTGTTTTTCAAGCAAAAGAGAAATGGCTTAGATTATAAAGAGTTTTACTGTTATAAATTTAGATCTATGAAGCCTAATCCTGAAGCAGACATACATCAAGTACGAAAGAATGATGTAAGGATTACAAATACAGGGAAATTTCTTAGGAAAACCAGTATAGATGAACTTCCACAATTTTTTAATGTTTTCTTGGGTGAAATGTCTGTAGTGGGACCAAGGCCACACATGGTAAGTCATACGCATATGTACGCAGAGCGAATTGATAAGTTTATGGTGAGGCACTTCATCAAGCCTGGAATTACTGGCTTAGCCCAAGTAAGTGGTTTTCGTGGTGAAGTTGAAAACGATCATGATATTATCAATAGAGTAAAATTCGATATCTTCTATTTAGAAAACTGGTCCATCTTGCTCGATACCAAAATAATTTTTCTGACTATTTATAATGCCATTCGTGGAGATAGAAAAGCGTATTAATTAAAACAGAATTTCTCAAATTCGTTAAATTGGTTTTCTAAATCGAATTCTTTTAGAGCTCTTTTTTGAACATTCTGCTTAGTTGGCAATGTAATTTCATTTTTTGAAATCAATTCAATTTTATCTTCTAATCCTTTATAATCTATAATTCTTTGAGTAATTCCGAGTTGACTCTTTTCTACAATATCAGCTCCTTCACCATCAGAAAAAAAGAGAATGGGTAAGCCAAGTTTAGAAAATTCAAAAATCTTTGAAGGCACCGAACCATATATTCTATTTTTTAGGGGAATTAAAGTTAGGTCGTATTCAATTAAAGTTTCATGTAATAACTCTCTATCAAGACTTCCGTGATAGTAAATCTGTTTTTTATCTTTTATGATGTTTTTTAACTCTTTTGCACAGGGACCATCTCCATAAATATGGAATTCAATATTTTTAGGAAAGATTACTTTACTACAGATGTGTTCAATTCCTTGTGCTATGCCAATTAATCCAGCATATACAATTTTTAGATTATCTTTATGTGAGTTATTTTGAACAGTTGGGATATTAAACTCAGGATAGTTTCTATACAAGAAGAAATTTTTATTATCAGACTCCCAAACTTGAGAAACATGTTTTAAAATCTCTTCAGATTGCCCCATAATTTTATTAGCCTTATTATAAATAGACTTTTCAATTTTTTCTAGTATTGAGTAATAAAAACCACGATTTAAAATACCCATCTCTAAACCAGCTAGGGGCCATAAGTCCGATACATTTACTATAATTTCCTTATTTTTTATTCTACACGCCAGACTTGCAAAATACCCAACAAATAGTGGCGAGCATTGAATTATTACTCTTTTTGGCAAGGGATTAAAAAGTACATAAAAAAACATTGTAAGAGCATAACTTAAAATAGAAAATAAACGAATGTATTTATTGCCAGAATTACTCGCTACAATAAAAAGTCTCGTAGTTTTAATTTTATTTATTTCTTCGTTTACCCTAAACTTATTTTGATATCCTCTAAAAATCTTTCCTTGCGGATAATTAGGTAGTGGAGTAATTACATGGGGTTTGTAACCTTTCTTTAATAATTTAGTGGCTAAAGAGAATATTCGATTAGAAGCAGCACCAGATTCAGGAGGAAAATAGTTTGTAATGATAAGAATGTTTTTTTCAGTCATGATGGTTCAGTTAGTTAGCAAAAGTAAAGGATGAAATTATATTTTCTACTAATTTATAAATATTTCCAACTCATAATAATATTTAAAAAAATCACTTAAGTGGATGCTGGATGTATTTAGGTTACATGAAGTATAAAAACTAATTCGAATCAAGCTTGTTAAAGTTGATTTTTCAGCATTAGAAAATTGAAATTAGACTTAGCTAAAACTTCAATTTTAGTATTTTTGATGCAAATACTTTCCTAGATGTACCTAATATTTGACACCGAAACTACTGGTTTACCTAAGCGATTTAATGCACCAATCAGTGATACTGACAATTGGCCTAGAGTTATACAAATTGCATGGCAACTCCACGATGAATGGGGAAAGTTAATAGAAGCCAAAGATTTTTTAATAAAGCCTGAAGGTTTTGATATTCCTTACGATGCTGAACGAATACATGGTATTTCTACTGGATTAGCAGAACAAAATGGTATAGTGCTAGATGAAGCTTTATCACAATTTAATGCAGCTCTACAAAAATCAAAATTTGTTGTAGGGCAAAATGTGGGCTTTGATGTAAACGTAACTGGAGCAGAATTTTTTCGTTTAGAATTAGAAACCAACTTAACCAATTTAGCAGTTTTAGATACTTGTACTGAAAAAACTGCACAACTGTGTCAGATCCCTGGTGGTCGAGGAGGTAAAATGAAATTACCAACACTAACAGAACTCCATAATCATCTATTCAATAAATCTTTTAATGAGGCTCATAATGCTACGGCAGATGTAGAAGCCACAACGCGTTGTTTTTTGGAGTTGATTAGAATTGGAAATTATAGCTTAACAGAACTTCAACAAAAACAAGGTTATCTTGAACGTTTTCGAGAGATTAATCCAAACCCAATTCAACCTATCGGCTTGCAGCATGTAAACTTGAAGCAAGCATCTAAAAAACTCAAAAAAGAATCTCAGCCTAGAGTAGATTCACCTTCTATAGAAGAGCTTCAAAAAAACAAAGCATCCTTGGCAGAGTCTAGCTTTGTTCACTTACATAACCACAGTCAATTTTCTATTCTGCAATCTACCATGTCTGTTCAGGATTTAATTAGTTCAGCAGCAAAAGCAGATATGCCAGCAGTCGCTTTAACCGACCATGCAAATATGATGGGTGCTTTCCATTTTGTTAAAGCAGCTAAAGAATATAATCAGGGTGTGATAAAATTAGCAAAAGAAGCTGACGAAAAAGGGGAGCAATCCACCAAAAAAACCATTAAACCCATTATTGGTTGTGAATTTTTTGTTTGCGAAGACCATACTAATAAAACGCAAAAAGACAATGGTTACCAAATAGTTTTGTTAGCCAAAAATAAAAACGGCTATCATAATTTAGCTAAGATGTCTTCTATTGGGTTTACAAAAGGCTTTTATTATGTGCCTAGAATAGACAAAAAAATTATTGAACAATACAAAGAAGATATCATTGTTTTGTCTGGAAATACTTATGGAGAATTGGCCAGTAAAGTGTTAAATGTTGGAGAAAAACAAGCAGAAGAAGCTTTAATTTGGTGGAAAAAAACTTTTGACGAAGACTTTTATATCGAAATTATGCGTCACGGTCAAGAAGACGAAGATCGCGCCAATGAAAGTCTAATACGTTTAGCTAAAAAGCACGATGTAAAACTAATTGCTTCCAATAATACGTATTATGCCGAACAAGAAGATGCAAATGCACACGATATTTTATTATGTGTAAAAGATGGTGAAAAACAAGCCACTCCCAAAGGTCGTGGTCGTGGCTTTCGGTACGGTTTGCCAAATGATGAATACTATTTCAAGTCGAAAGAACAAATGAAAGATTTGTTCAAAGACTTACCTGAAGCCATAAGTAATACAGAAGAAGTCGCAAATAAAATTGAAGCTTTTGATTTAGCACGGGATGTTTTGCTTCCCGCATTTAGTATTCCTGATGAATTTACAGACCCAGACGATAAAAAAGATGGCGGTAAACGAGGTGAAAATGCATATTTAAAACACCTTACTTTTAAAGGAGCAAAAGAGCGTTATAAAGATATAACTCCAGAAATAGAAGAACGTTTAAATTTTGAACTTTCTGTAATAGCCAATACCGGTTACCCTGGTTATTTTTTAATAGTTGAAGACTTTATTCGGGAAGCAAGAAAAATGGGAGTTTCTGTTGGTCCAGGTCGTGGTTCTGCTGCAGGAAGTGTAGTAGCCTATTGCTTAAAAATCACCAATATCGACCCCATTCAGTATGATTTACTTTTTGAGCGGTTTCTAAATCCTGAGCGGGTAAGTATGCCTGATATTGATATCGATTTTGATGATGAGGGGAGAAGTAAAGTAATGGATTATGTAATTGAAAAATACGGAGCTAATCAAGTTGCACAAATTATCACTTACGGAACCATGGCGGCAAAATCGGCTATTCGGGATACGGCGCGAGTTCTGGATTTGCCTTTATATGAAGCAGATCGAATAGCTAAGTTAGTTCCAGACATGTCTAAGCTGCATAAAATATTTGGAAAGGAAGATAAAGAGCTAAAAGAAAAATTTAAAGCAGACGACTTAGCAAAAGTATACGAGTTAATTGGCATTTCTGAAGAAGATTCACCAGAAGCTGAAACGGTAAATCAAGCCAGAATTTTGGAAGGCTCCGTAAGAAATACAGGAATTCATGCTTGTGGGGTTATTATTACACCAGACGATATTACCAATTTTGTCCCTGTTTCAACAGCAAAAGATTCAGACTTGTACGTCACTCAGTTTGATAACTCCGTTGTAGAGAGTGCAGGATTACTAAAAATGGATTTTTTAGGCTTAAAAACACTTACGTTAATAAAAGATACAGTAGACATTGTTGAAGAAAGACATGATATAAGTTTAGATCCAGACTCTTTTCCATTAGACGATCTCAAAACTTACGAACTCTTTCAACGGGGAGAAACCGTAGGAATTTTCCAGTACGAATCTGATGGAATGCAAAAACACATGAGAAGCTTAAAACCAACTGTTTTTGAAGATCTCATTGCTATGAATGCTTTGTACCGACCTGGACCTATGGAGTATATTCCAGATTTTATTGAGCGTAAACATGGTTTGCAGGAAATCTCTTACGATTTACCTGAAATGCAAGAATACCTTGAAGAAACGTATGGAATTACAGTGTACCAAGAACAAGTGATGTTGCTTTCACAAAAATTAGCCAATTTTACCAAGGGTGAAGCTGATATCTTAAGAAAAGCCATGGGTAAAAAATTGAAAGATGTCTTGGCTAAATTAAAACCTAAATTTATTGGTCAGGCAAAAGATAATGGTCATCCAGAAGAAAAATTAGACAAAATCTGGAAAGATTGGGAAGCTTTTGCAAGTTACGCCTTCAATAAATCGCATTCTACTTGTTATGCATGGATTGCTTATCAAACGGCTTATTTAAAAGCTCATTATCCTGCTGAATATATGGCTGCAGTACTTTCAAATAATATGAACGACATTAAAAAAGTAACGTTTTTTATGGAAGAATGTCGCCGTATGGGATTAGAAGTTCTCGGACCAGATGTAAATGAATCCTATTATAAATTTTCAGTAAATAAAGACAATGCAGTTCGATTTGGTATGGGCGCGGTAAAAGGCGTTGGTGGTGGAGCAGTACAAACCATTGTAGAAAATCGTGAAAAAGATGGGCCTTATTATTCAATTTTTGATATGGCCAAGCGAATAGATTTACGGGCAGCTAATAAAAAGGCATTCGAAAGTTTAGCGCTTGCCGGCGCATTCGATGGTTTTTTAAATACACACCGTGCACAATATTTTCACATTACTGATGGTGAACTTACCTTTCTAGAAAAAGTAGTAAAATTTGCTGCTAGTTACCAAGAGTCTAAAAATTCTGCCCAAGTTAGTTTATTTGGCGAAGCAAGCGAAGTGCAAATACCAGAGCCAGAAATACCACCTTGTGACCCTTGGCCAACTATGAAAACGTTGAAAGCAGAAAAAGAAGTTGTAGGTATCTTTATTTCTGGTCACCCATTAGATGATTTTAAATATGAACTTAAATATTATTGCAAAAACAAATTAAAAGATATTGAGAATGAAGAGCTTCATAACAAAGATCTTTCTGTTGGAGGGGTAATTACAGATGTAAAACACAGTGTGAGCAAAAATGGAAGAGGTTACGGGAAATTTACACTAGAAGACTATAAAGCATCTTTCGATTTCTTCCTGTTTGGCGAAGACTATTTAAAATTTAGGCATTTAATGATTATAGATGAATTCTTATTTGTTAGATGTAATAATAAGGTCTACATTAACAAAGAGACAGGTAAAGCTTCTCCACCTAGAGTGAAAATAAGTTCTATACGTCCCTTACGGGACATCATGGAAGAGTTTTCAAAAAAACTTACCTTGGTATTAAGCTTAGACCATATTAAAGAAGGTACGATAAGTTTGCTAGATGCAAAATTTAAATCCTATCGTGGAGAAAAAAGGCTTCAATTTAAAATTATTGATCAACATCAAGAAATTGAATTATCTATGCCAAGTAAAAATCAAAAGGTAAGCATTTGTAGAGATTTATTGAATGAACTCAGACAAATGAATGTAAGTTTTAAGCTTAATTAACTTCAATGTAGAGGTTGAATTTAATATTAATGAGTTCATTTACTTTTATTAAACCCATTACTTTTTTTGGGCTTTCTAAACCAAAGTCAGTAATATCAACACTTAAGTTTCCTGTAAAATAATTGTTTTTTGGGTTTTTAGCATGTAGTTTGTAATTTTTAGAATGCCCTGCAATTTTTACTTCAATATCTGCCACATATTGGTTTTGGTTTGGAGAAATGGAGAGTATTTGGATATCTACATGTGGAAACTGATCAGCTTTAAGAATATCTTTAAAATCGTTGTTGATTCTTCTTCCACCGCAATCAAATGATTTTGCAGTTAAATGAAGCTTAGCTTTATTAATTTTAAAAGAATTTGGATTTGGAACTAATTCTATAGTCTTAGAAGTTAATTCTATATCTTCTTGATAAGTACATTCAAATGAGTGTACGTTGGATGTACCTTTAATACTTATTTCGCTGTTTTCTTGAATTTTAACTTTCAAAGTTCTTTCTTCCAAAGTAGCGAAACTTGCCAAGATGAAAAATGCAATGTAAAGTGTAAAAAACGATTTCATGATATAACTATTTAAATTGAAAAAAGCCTTTGTAAGTTATTTATAAATTTAACTTACAAAGGCTTAGCTTAAAAATATTAGAAACTAATTACGGCTTCAAGGCTAATTCCATCAAATTTTCCACCGTCAAAATTACTTCCTGCTTCGTAACCTGTGTAGCTTTGACTAACATATTCAATTTTTGCTAAAATATTTCTGGTCATAAACCATCCAGCTCCTAATTGAAAGCGGTCAACTTCTATGTCTCCTGCTGTTTCTTCACCATCTACATAGCTATATCTTGCTCCTAAATAAAAGTCTTCAGTAGCTCCAAAACGGTAAATTGCTTCAGCTGCATAATGATTATAAGTTCTGTTAGCTGGGTTTGGTCCAAATCCTTCTCCTGAAGAATTTTCATATAATCCGAAGAATTCAAATCCTTTATATTTTACAAAAGGGTTTACCATTATAGCAGTAACTTGTGTTCCAAAACCAGGATTAACTCTACCTGATCTAAAGTTTCCAGCTGAACTTGCATCTGGGCCTTCCATTACAAAATAGTATCTTGAACCAGCTCTATCCCCGTCATAAAGGAAGTTTTTGGCACTTCTTGCAGAATTGTAAATAGAAGCGGTAATACGAGTTCTTAAGTCTTGATTAACTTGTTTGTCATATCCTAATTTTGCAATAAATGATGGGCTTGTAGGCACATCTACCACAGATTGATTCAATTTACCATTGGTTGCTCCAACCATACCAATCCATCCATTTCTTCGGTAATAAAGTTCTCCACCTACTTCTGTAGTAAAGGAATCCATTAAATAGTTACCAATAAAAGGGTTGTACATAGCTTGAGCATTATCTGATCTTCTAAAGTGAGCATCACCATAGTTGTTTTCCATATGTCCAAACTTTACAGTAACATACTTCATTATATCTTCCATAAAGCCTTCTTTAACAAAGTCTAATTTGTCAATTTGGATGTAACCACCTTTTACATAAGGTTCTGGGTGATGTCTTGAAGATAAATATGTTCTTAAGTGCATACGTACACCATCAGCAAGTACAACATCTAAGTCTAAGTTAGCGGTAGCTAAGTTGAAATTGCTTTCTAATTCTGCTAAAGGAGCGCCTGTAGAAGCATTAGAGTGGTCAAGTGCTTGAAATTGAAGTGTAGATGCACCACCAATTCTTACTTGTAGACCGTCAAAGCTCGTTAGGGTGTCTTTTGGAGCTTCAAAAACATTTATTCCACGCTTATCTGGTAAACGATAATTGTCTAAATCTCTTTTTTGAGCAAATCCTTGGTTAAATAAGCCAAGAGCTAAAATAAATACGAAGGTTTTAAAAATTGTTTTCATGTTTCTCTGTTTATAATATTTAGTAATTTAAGTTAAAGTTTAGTTGTACCGAATCTCCTGTTTTTATAGTTCCAAAAACTGCTGTAGGAGGGGATACATTGTAATCAGTCATTTTTAAATTATAGTTAGCGGTTAAATTTTTCTTATCTGTATTAATTATTAATGGAATACTTACAATTTGAGTAGTTCCAGCAATGCTTAAATTTCCTTTAACAATAGCTTTATAGGTTGAAACTCCCGTCTTTTCTATAGAAGTAGTTTCAATAAAAGAAAAACGAATATGTGAGTTCTTTTTTTCTTTTAGCGCTTCGTAAGTATTACTGTCCATTTTTCCTTTTCCACTTTTTAGAGACTTTACAGGAATACTTAATGAGATATCATTTATATTGAAATCATTGTCTGTATTGAATTGAATAAAGCCATCCACTTTTTCGACATCCATTTCCCAATCATGAATATTAGAAGTTCCTTCAATAACAATATCATGATTTGTGAAATTGAGTTTTTCTTGTGCTTGAAGATGAAGACCTAAAGCCATGAAGAAAATAAAAATTCCAATTTGATGTAAGCTGTTTGTAATTTTCATACTACAAAATTTATTTAGATTTGTTGAGGCAAAACTAAAGGTGTTATCCAGCCTTTGAAATGATATTCATCATAAAATCGAAATTTATCGATATGATGAAGATTGAATTTGTAATAACTTGATAGTCTGAAAAATGCATACTTTATAATTCGAAAACGATGTAGTTGTTGATAACTTATTTTTATTGCTAAAACAGTATTGATTTAGTAATGTTATCGTTTTTTATTTCTGAAATTATAATTAGTTTTAGCCAGTAATTTGGCCTTGATGAAGTTAGCTTTTACATGTTTAGGAGTGTTTTTGTGTATGCAATTTGGTTTGTATGGGCAACCAGCTAATTATTCATGGATTGCAGAATTTGATAATAGCTTCGGAACTACAAGAACTTTTGTAGATGGAGCTGCAGGAGCTACATTTAGATCTTTAACCGTACTAGCAGATTCAAATGACGATCAATACATCATTGAATGGGATTCTTTTAATAATAAATGGCAAAATACAGCTTCACCTTTAAACACTGTTTTTACTTTGTTTCACGGTCTAAGTGGATCACCAGATGGAGTTATTTCTTCTGGTGCAACTTCAGGAAAGTACTACACTTTTCAAATTGAAGGCTTAGCGTATTCTAACAGAAATGCAGTGATAATGGAAACTAGCAATTCGCCAATAGGCATAAGTAATTTGACTTTTAGTGATGATGTATTTTTTGGTGAAGATGTCGATATTACAGTCACATTATCTGGAAATAAATCGGTTGAAGAAAGAGTTTTTATTCGTTATACTGATGATGGATTTTCAACGAGTAATCTGGTAGAAGTAAGTTTTGCTACTTCAACAGCTTCATCGGGTACAGCAACTATTCCAGATACTTTTAACACAGCTGGGAAGAATGTTTTTTTCTATGCTTATTCTACTACTGTAAACGCAACTTCTACAAGTAATCATGATTTAATTTCATTACGGATACTAAATAACACAGGTTCAAATTATTCTTACACAGTTCGTTCAGAATATATTACTCAATCAGGAGCAACCAATTGGAATGCAACTTCTTCTTGGCGTTCTGGTGTTGTGCCACCTAATACAGCAGATATTGTTGTTGCACATAACTTAAGTCTTACTGATGATCGAGAAGTGCAAAGTCTAGAAGTGGAATCAGGTGCTACTTTAAGCTTTTCTGATGCAGAAACCTTAACCATTCGAGATAATGGAACACTTTCAAACAATGGAACATTTAATGCTAATAATGGTACGGTAGACTTTCTTGACAACGGCAGTATTTTTGGGACTTTAAGCTTAAACGATGTAGTGCTAAACAGTGGCGGTGTTTCATTTGGAACTACTTGTACTATTACGGGAAACTTAACTTTAAATGCAGGTAGTTTCGTAAATACCAATTCCCCAATTTACGCAGATGGTTCTACTTTAATTTACAATGCAGGAAGTACAGTAGGAGCACCCTATCAAAGACGATCTGAATGGAGTAATGCAGATCCACAAGGAACGCCGTATAATGTGATTCTTCAAAATAACACAGCTGTCAACTTAGGTTTTGAAAGAAAGACTTTTGATGCCGTTATGAAGGGTGATTTAACGATTGATGCCGGTAGTTTTTTGCTAATGGATTTTGCTTCTGAAGATATGACTGCACCGTTAGTGGTTGAAGGCAATTGTTTAAACAATGGTCAAATATCTTTATCTAATTTATTAGGAGGTGATTTAAAAGTGTTTGGCAATTTTACAAATAATGGTACTTTTCAGGATAATGGCAGAGCCATTTTTTTTGAAGGAACTGCA
>CBFIGU010000010.1:0-41788 GCA_965662165.1 Psychroflexus sp. | reverse complement strand
ATGGTATAATTATTTGCGGAAGTGGAAACGGAGCCAATATGACTGCCAATAAACACCAAGAAATACGTTCAGCTTTATGCTGGAATAGTGAAATTGTTGCCTTAGCAAGACAACATAATAATGCCAATATTCTAAGTATTCCCGCTCGTTTTGTAAGCGAAGAAGATGCTTTAAGATTTGTAGATGTATTTTTAAATACTGATTTTGAAGGTGGTAGACACCAAAATAGAATTAATAAAATTGGTTGTAATTAATCTCATTTTATAAATTGAGCCATTCCCATTCTACATATCAAAGCAAGCAAAAAAATTTGCTTATCAGCATTATTCTAAATGTAGTGATTACTGTTGGGCAAGTTATTGGTGGGGCAATTAGTGGCAGCCTAGCTTTACTCTCTGATGCATTACACAATTTTTCTGATGTGGTTTCGCTAGTTATAAGTTATATTGCTTCTTTCTTTTCGAATAAAAAAGCTTCAGCAAATAGAACTTTTGGATACAAAAGGGCTGAAATTATAGCAGCTTTTGTTAATGCTTGTACACTTTTAGTTATTGCCATATTTCTAATTATTGAAGCTGTTGAACGTTTTATAAAGCCAGAAAGCATTGATGCTAATTTAGTAATTTGGCTTTCGCTTTTAGCCATAGTTGGGAATGGTGTAAGTGTTTTTATTTTACATACAGATGCTAAAAGCAATATGAATATTCGATCTTCTTACCTGCATTTGTTTACAGATTTGCTCGGTTCTTTTGCTGTTTTAATTGGTGGCTTGCTTATGCATTTTTATCAAATTTATTGGGTAGATGCAGTTTTAACTTCGATGATTGCTATATATTTACTTATTGTTGGCTTTCAACTCGCTAAAAAAGCATTTAATGTACTTATGTTATTTACTCCAGAAGATGTTGAGTTAGAAGAATTAATTAATACTGTGATTAAAATTCCAGAAATTAAAAATATGCATCATGTTCATGTTTGGCAGTTAAATGATGATGAGATTCATTTAGAAGCTCATGTAGATTTTCTTGAAGATGTTGCTTTATCTAAATTTGATTTAGTTTTAGAGCAAATTGAACAAATTGCTAGAGACCAGTACGGAATTAATCACATTAATATTCAGCCTGAATACCATAAAATTGATAATAAAAACATTATTGTACAAGATTAGATGGAGTGGAAAGTAAAAAAATTTAACGAATTAAACTTAGAGGAGTTGTATGGCCTTTTGCAGTTACGCTCTGCCGTATTTGTTGTTGAACAAGATTGTGTTTATCAAGATATTGATGATAAAGACCAAATTGCCTATCACGTTTTGGGCTATCAAAAAGATGAATTAATAGCTTATGCGCGAATCTTTAAAAATGGAGATTATTTTGATGAAGCTAGTATTGGCAGAATTGTTGTAAAAGCTTCTTACAGAAAAAAAGATGTTGGACATCATTTACTAGATTACTCCATCAATTATATCAATTTCACACTAAAAGAAAAAAGCATACGTATTTCTGCTCAGCAATATTTAATTGCTTTTTATCAAAAACACGGTTTTCAAGTAGATGGAGAAGGTTATTTAGAAGATGGCATACCGCACATCAATATGCTTATTAAAGAATTACTCTAAAAAAGTTTAATCTTTGTTATTCTGATTTGCTTTTTTCTCTTTTTCTTCGTTTTGCTTTTTCATTTGTTCCCCAATTTGGCTTGAAGCTGTGAAAGATGCTATCATATTATTAAGCATTTCGCTTCCAGCTTGTGGAGAATTTGGAAGTAAAATTAAGTTAGAGTTTGATTCGCCACCAATAGATTGTAAAGTGTCATAATGTTGCGTTACTACAATTAACGCAGAAGCTTCCTGAGAGTTAATTCCTACATTGTTTAAAACATCTACACTTTCTTCTAAACCGCGAGCAATTTCTCTTCTTTGGTCGGCTATACCCTGACCTTGTAAACGTTTACTTTCAGCTTCTGCTCTTGCTTTGGCTACAATCTTAATTCGTTCTGCTTCAGCTTCAAACTCAGCTGCTACTTTTTCTCTTTCAGAAGCATTAATTCTATTCATTGCTTCCTTCACTTGTTCGTCTGGGTCAATATCAGTAACTAAAGTTTTGATAATGTCATATCCATAATCTTGCATTGCATCGTTCAATTCTGCTTTTACTGCATTAGCAATATCATCTTTACGTTCAAAAACATCATCTAATTTCATTTTTGGCACTTCGGCACGAACCACATCAAAAACATAAGAAGTAATTTGCGCGCTAGGACTTTCTAATTTATAAAATGCATCATAAACGCGATCTCTTACCACTTGGTATTGAACGGAAACTTTTAAACCCACAAAAACATCGTCTTTGGTCTTGGTTTCCACAAAAACATCAAGCTGTTGTACTTTTAAATTTATTCTCCCCGCTACCTTATCTACAAGCGGAATTTTGAATTGTAGTCCTGAATTTCTAATACTTAAATAACGCCCGAAACGTTCTAAAATAGCTGAAGTTTGCTGTTTTACCACAAAAACAGAAGAGATGATAAATAGAATTACAAAGACAATAAAAATAACAGTGATGATGGTATCCATAAAAAATGATTTTAGAAAATTGAATTTACGAAATAAATCCTTATGATTATTCTATTTTTTGAAGAAGAATTTTAGATGAAAATTGAGAAACTATTTTTTGCGCTTATACAACTTTCCTTTTTTAAGCTTTTTCTTTCTCATCCCTTTAAAGTAAACTGGAACTGAAACTCCTTTTGCTTTATGAACTACAAAATGAAGATGGGGTTTAGTTGTAAAGCCCGTCATTCCAGAAATGCCAATAACATCTCCCGCTTGTACTTGATCGCCAACTTCTACAAAAGCTCCATTATAATTAAGGTGAACATAATTTGCATAGGTTCCATCTTTATGTAAGATTAGAATTTTATTAGCCTTATCCATACATTTTCGTGTTCGGCAATGTTCTTTGGAATCTTCTTTTACAAAAAATACTTTGCCGCTTCTAGCTGCAACTATAGTATCTCCAATGGGTAGTGAAAAATCTATAGCATAGTAAGAAGACTTTAAATTATGAGAAAAATTACCTCCAAAGCTTTGCATAATTTCATATTTCTTTCCTTTTAAAAATGGAAGCACATATTTAGATTGGTCATGCTGAGCATCTGGATGCCCAAAACTTCCTTTAAAGTTGATGAATTTTTTAAGATGGATTGATGATGTATCTGCCACCTTATTCTTAGGTAATATAACTGCATTTTTTAAAGTATCGTTGTAAAAAAGTAATGCATAATTTTTTGTAAACATGTAATTTCTAGTCGAATCTAAAGGAGAAATATTTACTTCTATGGGAATTTGAAACTCATTTACAAAGCTCAAGAAAAGTGAATCTTGCGTAATTGTTTTATGAACAGACAGATTTTGTGCTTTTGTATGAAAGCAAGTAAAAGCAAAAAGAAACAGAATGAATCGCATTAGCTTTATGATTTATTCAACTGTGAAAAATGGATAGCAAAATACTATAATTTTTTCAAGCTAGTATACATAAAAAAAGCCTATCTATTGAGACAGGCTTCCGTAGTTTTAGGGTTTGTATTTAAGCTTGTGGTGCCCAAGATCTACATAACATCTCTGGCGCTGCCTTTTCTGGGTGAGCGCATTTTGATGTTTCGAAGCGGTTACAATTGCTACAACTTCTGTCATTTCTAAATTCAGCTTTCATACTAAATTGATCGCAGGTGTATCTACCACTTACTAAAACTTGGTGTTTTCCACATAAGTTTCCTTCCATTAAATGTTCACAATTAGAACAATTACTTGAATATTGAATAGCCATAATTAAAAGTTTTATTTAAATATAGACATACAACAAGCTAAATATTCAAAAAAAATCTTAATTAGCTGAAATTCATAATTAGATTTAATACAAATAAAAATAATAAGGCAATATTTAAGGCTTATTCTTCAAATGTCTTTAAACTTAAAACTTGCCCATCGTAAACTGCGTAGGTATAATATTTAATCCAGTCTCCAGTATTGATGTAGGTAGTATTTTCTTTTAAATTTATTTCCATTGGAAGATGCCGGTGACCAAATAAAAAATAATCGTAGTGCTGAATATCCAGTTTGCGTTTAGCATACTTTACCAGCCATTCGTTTTCTTCACCTAAAAACTTTGCATCATCATCTCCAGAAATCAATTTATTTTTAACCGATAAATGTTTAGCTAATCTAACTCCAATATCTGGATGTAGCCAGCGATAAAGCCATTTTGACAAGGGATGAACAAATACTTTTTTCATTCGCTTATAACCTTTATCGTGTGGCCCTAAACCATCGCCATGGCCTATAAAAAATTTTTTGTTGTTGAATTCGAAAACTTTAGGTTTATGGTAAACAGAAATATTTAATTCTTCTTGAAAGTAATTTTGCATCCATAAATCATGATTGCCAACAAAAAAATAAACTGGAATTCCTGCATCAGTAAGTTGTGCTAATTTCCCGAGTACGCGAACAAATCCTTTGGGCACAACTTCTTTATACTCAAACCAAAAATCGAATAAATCGCCAAGCAAAAAAATAGCAGCTGCATCTTTCTCAATATAGTCTAACCAACATACAAACTTTTTTTCTCGTAGAATACTTTTCTCGCGAGTTGGTGCGCCTAAATGATTATCGCTAGCAAAATATACTTTTTTCCCTTCAGGAATTTCCATGCCTATTAAATAATGTTCAAAGATACATTTTTGAATAAAACCAAAGTTTGGGCACGACTATTGTTTCTTAAAAAAGAAAATATTTAGTGTTGTTTATATAGAATAAAACAATACAACTAGATAATGTAAATTCATATTCTATAAATTATAGATATCTTTGAAAATAATAAATACATTTACTTTTTAAAAAATTTGCCATGCTAAGGCCACTCACGTTTCTTTTCATTTTGCTTTTTGTTTCGCATAATCATGCGCAGGAACGTGTTGAAAAAATTGCAGAAGAATTTAGTAAAATTAAGGTGTCAAGTAGCATTATTGCAACCATTCATCTTAATGCAGATGAAAACAAAGTAGTAATTGATGGACTTGACAAAACCGAAGTAGATGTAAGGTTTAGAAGAGACGAATTAAGGGTAAGCTTACCTCTAAATCATTTATTTTCTAATACCGATACACAAGTTGATATTTACGTAAAAAGCATCAAAGAAATTGAAGCAACAGGAAGTGCAGAACTTCATATTAAAGGTGTAATCAAGCAAAATCAAATTTCTTTAAAGGCTGTAGAAATGGCAAGTATTGATGCTGAAGTGGAAGTAGAAGATTTAGATTTATACCTGCTTTCTGGCGGAAGCATTCGCCTAAACGGTAAAGCTGTAAATCAAACCATTATTATTAAAACTGGAGCTGAGTATTATGGTGAATCGCTAAAAACAAAAAATACGAATGTAGAAATTAGTTATAAAGGAATTGCAGAAGTTTTTGCAACTCAAAACTGTGTTGCTAGTGTAACTGCTGGTGGCGAAGTTAGTGTTTTTGGCAATCCCGTAACTTTAGACGAAACTACAAAGCTTGGCGGAATTGTAAAACGCGTAGTGGTTAATAAGTAGCAAATACTTCTTGTAAAACCTGATAAGACAAAGGCTTTTTGAAACCTTGTATTTGAATTTCGTAGTACAAAATAAGCAATTCTAAAACTTGAATACGTTCTTGTTTTTTAATTTTAAGTAAGTTTTGATTGGTGTAATCGTAACCTAAAAGCAGTTTCAAATTTTCTACTTCGCTTCCCGAAAAGCAATATCGATTGGTCTCTTTTAGTTGAAAAACGCCATCAACTAAATTAAAATAAGCAAAAGATTGTTGATCTAAATTAGGGTAAAAACCTAAGTGTTTACTTAACTGCAACATGAATAAAATATGAAAATGACCAAACTGCTCAGCTTCATCCAGCTGCTTTAAGCTGTCTTCTATAAAATTAAAAATAGCCGTATTTGACTCTTCTTCTTTGATGCATGCTTGAAGAATTTCAGCAATAAATAGGCTTAAGGTAGATTTATAGATATTGCGCTGTACAGCATTAAAAGAATGGTGTACGCCTACTTCTTTGAAAAAAAATAAATTTTTATTCTCTCTGAAGGTAAATTCAACATCTAAGAAACTTAAAGATTGAAAATAAGAAACTTTTAGTTTTCCCTTCTTACTCTTTCTAACTCCTTTTAGCATGAAACTTAACATGCCATGACTTTTTGTATAGAGTTTTACAATTAAATCTGCATCACCATATTTTAAGGTAGAGACGACAAAGGCTTGAGTCTTGGTGTACATTAGCGCACAATCATCACTTTTTTAACTTCTGTTTCCAATTCGTCACTTCCTGTAATTAGCACTAAATAAACGCCAGAAGCCACTTTATGTTTTCCAAAAGCGGTAGTATCCCAACGAACACTTCCACCTCGAGCAAATTCTTCGAAGACTAAATTTCCTGTAATGTCTGTAATTTTAATATTGGCATCTTCAGTTAAACCATCAATAGTAACTTCTCCATTGTAATTAGGTCGAACTGGATTTGGAAAAACTCTTACGTTAGATAAATCTTCGTTTGCATTTGTTATTAAGCTGCTGTAAGAAACTAATCCGTTTGGAGTTCCTATATAAACTTCGCCATTGCTGCCATCTATGGCAATACTAGAAATATTATTGCTTGGCAAAGGCGAATTATCTACCGTGAATTGATTAATAACATCTTGGCCGTTAGGTGAAACTTGAAAAATACCAGAATCTGCAGTTCCAATCCATTTGTTGTTGGCTCCATCTACTGCAATGTCTGTAATGGCTTGTTCAAAAAGTAGCTCTTGAGCAACGCCATCATCTTCAACAATAATTATTGGTGAAACATTCAAATTTGAATTTGATGTAAAAACAGATGAAGGGTTAAACATTACTCGCAATCCATCTGAAGTTCCTATCCATAAACGATTAGAATTATCTACTGCTAAAGCATTAATAGCTGGATTAGCATTGGTTACTTCAGGAAAATCTACTCCATTAATTTCACTGCTTATTCTACCGGCAATATTGTTAGAGGGTTGATAAGCCAAAATTCCAGCAGGACGAGTACCTAAATAAAGGTTTCCCTGAGCATCGGCAACAATTTCGCTGGAGCTGAAGCTTTGTGGGTCAGAAATTACAGAAGATAAATTTATACTTTCTACCACGCCATCTGGAGTTAATTTCTTCATAGGATTATCTGCAATAGAATTAGAAAAGTACAAATCTCCATTCGTTGTAAAAACAGAA
Source organism: Psychroflexus sp. (assembly GCA_965662165.1). Lineage (GTDB taxonomy): Bacteria > Bacteroidota > Bacteroidia > Flavobacteriales > Flavobacteriaceae > Psychroflexus. The sequence goes on along the minus strand of CBFIGU010000010.1, from coordinate 34,507 downwards.
GAACCAATTCGGTTGTCACTTAAGTTAGAACCAATGCCTTCTATTCCAGAATTACTCTGGTCTAAACGAGTAACCAAACTACCATTTTCAAAAATAAGTAAGCCATCTGCATAACTACTAATATAAACTCGATTAGGATTATTAGGATCTATGGTGGTATGTGTTAATACTCTAGCATTATCTAATTCTTCTGGTTGAAAAATCAACCATTCATCTTCAACTAAATGGCTAATTCCTCGAGTATTTAATGGAAAAGGGTTAAAAAGTTCATTATATTCTCCGTAGGTAACCCAAACTTCATTATCTGTTGCGGTTAAGCTAAAAACACGATTAAGCAGCGGTCCGTTTGGACTTAAAAATTGGGCAGTTGGAAAGGCAGACTGAGCATTTACTTGTAATAATCCTAAATTTGAATCTGCTAAATAAAAAGTTTCATTATCAATTAAAGCTGTGTTTAGAGATAAGTTTACACCTTCAATTTCAAAAATAGGAATATCTTCATTTAAGTTTTCATCGTAAGAAAAAACCTGACTTCTGGTCACTACTAATAAAAGATTAGAAGACACACGTAAATCCTGTACAGCTTCATCAAAAGTGCTTACAAAATTTAAGGTATTATTCAATTCACTTAGACTAAAAAGTGAATTAATGGAATTGATTACATAGATTTGGTTATTAAATGAAGCAACGTTTTTAAAAGAATTGGTGTCAATTCGTAACCAATTATTAAAATCTATAAGGTTTGGGTTGCTCAAGTCACCAACATATAATCCCGAATTGGTTGCTGCATATAACTTGTTATTGGCTATTGCAGTTTGCTTAACTTCAACTTGTGCTCCACCGTCTCCAATAAAATAAGTATCACCAAATTCTCTGTCATTTAGATTAAAAGCTACAATACCAAAATCTGTTGAAAAATAGGCTGTACCATCCGATTCAAAAATATGATTAATTTGTTTTTGATTTGGCGCAATGGTAACTCGATTTACAATATCTACAAAGTTAAGCACCCTATTGCCTTGGTCTCTTACTATTTGAATTAAGCCATTTTCGAAACCAATTAAAGTAAGTTCAAATTCTTCAGAATAATGAATAGAAGAAATAATTCTACCAGACAAACCATTTACACTATTAAATGTATTGGTTAGGTCTAAATTGGGTTCGTAATTAAAATATGCATTTTCAGCTGAAGCTACAATCTTATTATTTCCTTTAGACAAACCTGAAAGGTTTAAATAGGAAAAATGACCTTGCCATGCAGGAAATTCTTGCGCAAAGAGATTAATAGTTAAAAAAAATATGAATATGAAGCTGCTTTTTTTCATATAACAACAAAGGAGTTGAAAATTAGTTTTCAAATATATACCAAAAATAAAAGCTTGGAAATAATTCCAAGCTTTTAAAATATCTATATCGGCTGAATTTAAACAGCGCCTTGTGCAATCATGGCATCGGCAACTTTAACAAAACCAGCAATATTTGCTCCTTTAACGTAATCTACGTATCCATCTGGCGTTTGTCCATATTTTACACATGCATCGTGAATATCTTTCATAATTACTTTCAACTTGTCATCTACTTTTTGTGAAGACCAATTTAAACGTAAAGAATTTTGAGACATTTCTAGTCCAGAAGTAGCAACTCCTCCAGCGTTTGAAGCTTTCCCTGGTGAAAATAAAATTTTAGATTTATGGAAAATTTCAATAGCTTCTGGTGTACAAGGCATGTTAGCCCCTTCTCCAACTAAAATACATCCATTATCTACTAATTTTTGTGCATCTTCTTTTAATAATTCGTTTTGGGTTGCACAAGGCATAGCAATATCAGCTTTTTCTCCCCAAGGTGTTTTCCCTTCGTGGAAAGTTGCATTTGGATATTTCTCAACATACTCGTTAATTCTGCCTCGTCTTTCATTTTTAATTTCCATGATGTAAGCAAGCTTTTCTTCATCAATTCCATCTTGATCAACGATGTATCCACCAGAATCTGACATGGTGATTACTTTAGCACCAAGTTCTGTTGCCTTTTCTGCTGCAAATTGAGCCACATTTCCAGAACCTGAAATCAATACTGATTTTCCTTCTAGGCTATCTCCTTTTCTCTCTAACATACATTGTGCAAAGTATACATTTCCATAACCTGTAGCTTCTGGACGAATAAGAGAGCCTCCAAAAGACAAACCTTTACCAGTTAAGATTCCTGTAAACTCATTTTGTATACGTTTGTATTGACCAAACATATATCCAATTTCTCGAGCTCCTACACCAATATCTCCAGCAGGAACATCGGTATTTGGACCAATATGTCTGTATAATTCAGTGATGAAGCTTTGACAAAAACGCATTACTTCACTATCAGACTTTCCTTTAGGATTAAAGTCAGATCCACCTTTACCACCACCCATTGGTAGCGTTGTTAAACTATTTTTGAAAACTTGTTCGAAAGCTAGAAATTTTAAAATACTAAGGTTTACAGATGGATGAAAACGCAATCCGCCTTTGTAAGGACCTATTGCAGAGTTCATTTGAACTCGGTATCCACGGTTAACTTGTATATTGCCTTGATCGTCTATCCAAGTAACTCTAAAAATAATTACGCGCTCTGGCTCAACCATTCGCTCAAGTAAACAATGATTTTGGTATTTTTTGTTTTCTTGAATAAACGGAATAATAGTTTCAGCTACCTCTTCAACAGCTTGCATAAATTCCGGTTGATGAGAATTTGTTTCTTCAACTTTAGCTAGGAAAGACTTAATGTTTGCATCCATATTTATAACTTGATTATGTATTTGACAAATATAAAATTAAATATTGAAGATATCACAAAACCATACTCAATTTTAGGATGTATATTATCATATTTGCAAATCAAAAGGCCCTAGTTTTGTTATTTGGAAGCTTGCACCTAAGTAGAATTAATTCAATATCAATTCTTTTTAAGGTCATCTTTAAAAAATAATTTCACTGCTAAGTATGTTTTTATATATTTGCTCAATTATAACTAACAATATGAAAATCAAGCTTAATTACTTAATGCTGTTTTTTGCACTTTGCAGTTCACCTGTATTTGCTCAGCAAGTATTCCATGAAATTGGCTTTGGTGTAGGTCCTGTAAACTTTAGAGGTGACTGGGGAGAGCGTGGCGACTCTAGCACTAACTTAGGAAATACAGGGTTTGGAGTGTCTGCAATACACTTTGCAAATTTTGCTTACGGAAGAAATGGCTATAAATATTTCCACAAACATTTTAAATTAAGAAATCAATTCACTTTACATCAAACCAATCTAAACCATTACGGAAGATGGGTTCGTGCAGAAACGCTAGCTTGGAATGAAGGTAGAATTACTGATGGAAGAATTGGCCCCACTCTAGAAAATATGAGTGGAAAAACTACCGTTATTGAAATTGGTACTGGATTAGAGTGGAACTGGAAAGAAATTAGAGATTACGAAAGACAAGTAGAAGTTTTCCAACCCTATGCTGGCTTAGGAGTGAACTTGGTTTATTTTAATCCTGAAGTAGAAACCAGTTTACCAGGAAGAATAGGTTCAGAAAGAAATACTTGGCCAACCTTTTTACCTTTAAGAGATGGTGATAGAGAAAGAATTGAAAATTCTGCTTCATTAACTGCAGCCATTAATTTTCAAGCAGGAACTCGCTATAGAGTCAATGAAGAAGTAGATCTTTTTATTGAAGCAAGATGGCATTATTATTTTTCTAATTTTGTAGATGGTCTAGACCCAAGAAATACCAATAATGAGTTTAATGATTGGATGTTTTTCTTAAAAGTAGGTTTTGCTTACTATTTTGATTAATCAAAATAATTTTTAAACAAAAAAGGCTTGATTTTTCAATCGAGCCTTTTTTGTTTGTAAGTAGGATTTTATATTATCCTAAAGCTTGTTTTAAGTCTTCAATTAAATCCGCTTCATCTTCTATACCTACGCTTAATCTTATGAGCGAATCAACAACCCCAGTTTTTTCTCTTTCTTCTTTAGGTATACTCGCGTGCGTCATACTAGCAGGATGACCTGCAAGTGATTCTACACCTCCTAAAGATTCAGCTAGTGTAAAAACTTTCACTTTTTCTGTAAATTTTACAGCTTCTTCGTAGCTATTTCCTTTTGTTGTAAAAGAAACCATTCCACCGAAATCCTTCATTTGCTTTTTAGCTATTGCATGATTTGGATGGTTTTCTAAACCTGGCCAATATACTTTTTCAACTTTTGGGTGAGCATTGAGATATTCAGCTACAGCTTTTCCATTTTCAGAATGGCGTTGCATACGCAAATGCAAAGTTTTAATTCCACGTAAAACTAAAAAGCTATCCATAGGACCCGCAATTGCACCGCTTGCATTTTGTATAAAATAAAGTTGATCTGCTAATTTTTTATCTTTTACCACAAGAGAACCCATAACTACATCACTATGACCGCCCAAGTATTTTGTTGCGCTATGCATTACAAGATCTGCACCAAAATTTAAAGGCTGTTGTAAGTAGGCTGTGGCAAAAGTATTATCTACCGCAAGTAGCAAATTATGCTTTTTGCTTAGTTTTCCTAAAGCTTCAATGTCAACAACATTCATCATAGGATTAGTAGGTGTTTCTGCCCAAACTAATTTTGTTTTTTCATTAATTTTAGCTTCAATAGCACTAATATCTTGCATGTCTACAAAATGAAATTTAATGCCTAGTCCTTCAAAAATAGAAGTAAACAAACGGTATGACCCACCATATAAATCGTTAGTTGAAATTACTTCATCACCTGGTTTTAATAGTTTTAAAACAGCGTCAATTGCTGCTAAGCCAGAACCAAATGCTAGACCATAATTTCCATTTTCTATGCTAGCTAGTGATTTTTCTAAAGCTGTACGGGTTGGATTTGCACTTCTTGAATATTCAAAACCTTTGTGTTGTCCTGGACTGGTTTGAGAATAGGTAGAAGTTTGATAAATCGGTGGCATTACAGCGCCATAAGCGGGGTCTATATTTTCTTGGCCGCCATGTATAGTTTTCGTATTAAATTTCATAAGTATAAGTATTTAAAACAAATGTAAAGTTTATAATTTGGTAAGAAAGTAAATCAATTTGCTTTACAATAGCTTTAACAGAAGAAGCCGAAAGCTTTAAAAGCATAAAGAATTATATCTTTGTTTAAAAATTAAAAATGAAAGAAGAGTTCTACGCCTACATACAAAAACTTCAAGATGAAATTACTTCTGCCCTAGAAAAAGCAGATGGTAAGGCAAAATTTAAAGAAGATATTTGGAAACGAAATGAAGGCGGTGGCGGAAGAACCCGAGTGATTGAAAACGGAGATGTTTTTGAAAAAGGTGGCGTAAATATATCTGCCGTAAACGGTGCTCTGCCTGCATCTATGCAAAATTATTTTAACGTGAAGGATTGCGACTTTTTTGCATGTGGAATTAGTTTAGTATTGCATCCAACTTCACCAATGGTCCCTACTGTTCATGCCAATTTTAGATATTTTGAAATGTACGACCAAAACCACAATATTATAGACCAATGGTTTGGTGGTGGTTTAGATTTGACGCCTTATTATCTTTTTGATGAAGATGCAGTTCATTTTCATAATGTTTGTAAAACTGCTTGCGATGCGCACGATGAAAGCTTTTATGCTCAATACAAGAAAAAATGTGATGAGTATTTTTGGAACAGCCATAGAAACGAAGCGCGAGGCATTGGAGGTTTGTTTTTTGATTATTGCAAAGCAGAAAATGGAAAAACCATGCAAGATTGGTATAATTTTGTAACTCATGTAGGTAACGAGTTTCTTACAGCGTATTTACCTATTGTAGAAAAAAGGAAACAATTAAACTATACCAAAGAGCAGCGTGACTGGCAGGAAGTGCGACGCGGTAGATATGTTGAATTTAATTTAGTACACGATAAAGGCACCCTTTTTGGCTTAAAAACCAACGGTAGGATTGAAAGTATTTTAATGAGTTTACCTCCGCATGTACAATGGCAGTATGACCATAAACCATCTAATCCTGAAGAAGAAAAGCTAATTAATATTTTACAAAACCCTAAGAATTGGGTTTAAAGTTATAATTTTGAAACAACTAATTAATTCATAGAAAAATGAAAGGTATAATTTTAGCTGGTGGAAGTGGAACAAGACTTCACCCATTAACATTAACAGTAAGTAAGCAATTAATGCCGGTGTATGATAAACCCATGATTTATTATCCACTTTCAACATTAATGTCTGCAGGAATTCAAGAAATCTTAATCATATCTACACCTGTAGATTTACCGCTTTTTGAAAAACTACTTGGAGATGGTGCAAAATTTGGATGTAAATTTGAATATGCAGTACAAGAAAATCCAAATGGTTTAGCTGAAGCCTTTATAATTGGTGAAAGATTTATTGGAGACGATAAAGTAGCACTCATATTAGGTGATAATATTTTTTACGGTTCAGGTTTAGATGAATTATTGCAAAAAAACAATAATCCCGATGGCGGAATAATTTATGCTTATCATGTTCATGATCCAGGAAGATACGGAGTAGTTGATTTTGATGATAACGGAAAAGTGCTTTCTATTGAAGAAAAGCCAGAAAAACCAAAATCTAATTATGCAGTGCCTGGCATTTATTTTTACGATAATGAAGTGGTAGAAATTGCCAAAAATATTAAACCTAGTGATCGTGGTGAACTCGAAATCACAGACCTAAATAACGCTTACCTAAAAAAAGGTAAATTAAACGTGAGTATTCTAGACCATGGTACAGCTTGGTTAGATACTGGGACTTTTACATCTTTAATGCAAGCAGCTCAGTTTGTAGAAGTAATTGAAGAAAGACAAGGTTTAAAAATTGGTTCTCCAGAACATACGGCCTATCAAATGGGATATATTACAAAAAATGAATTAGCTGAACTTATTAAACCTTTAATGAAGAGCGGTTACGGGAAAAATATTCAGGTTTAACTTCAATTAAAATAAGTATATCCTAATGAACGAATGTACAATTATAGTATTTGGCGCAAATGGTCAATTAGGACAATGTTTGCAATTAGCAGCTAAACAATTTAGCAAAGCAAATTTCGTGTTTTTAAGTTCTAAAGACTGTGATATCAATCAAAGTGAAAGTTTGAAAATAGCTTTCGAAAAACATAAACCAGAATTCGTTATCAATGCAGCAGCATATACTCAAGTAGATTTGGCTGAAGAAGAAAAAGATAAAGCTTATGCAATTAATGCCGAAGCAGTTGAAAATATTGCAAAATTATGCAATCAATTCAGCTCCAAGTTAATCCATATTTCTACAGATTATGTTTTTAATGGTGAAGCAAAACAAGCCTACACAGAAGAAGACACTACAAACCCGATTAATATTTACGGCGCTTCAAAATTAGCGGGAGAAGAAGCCATTAAAAAGCAACTTCAAGAACATTACATTATTAGAACTTCTTGGCTGTATTCTCAATTTGGACATAATTTTTTTAAGTCTATGAAAAACAAGGTTGGAAGCGGTGCAACACTAAAAATCACAACAGACCAAATGGGCTGCCCAACAAATGCTAATGATTTAGCTAGCATCATCATGAAAATAATTTCACTTAATAATGATGCGTTTGGTACCTATCATTTTTGTAATCAAGGTAAAGCCACTTGGTATGATTTTGCTTATGCCATATTTAAAAATGAAAATGCTTTAAGCAGTGTAAACTTAAGTTCTACCGATTTTTATAAAACTCCAGCAAAACGACCAGTCTTTAGCGTGATGCAAACTGATAAAATTTCTTCAACTTTCAGTTTTGAAATTAACGAATGGGAAAAAAGCTTATTAGATTTACAAAAGAGTCTATAGTTGATTTTTCAACTAACTAGAATATTAAGGTTTTTCAGCATCAAATTGATGATTTACGTGAAGAATTGATGTAATAGCTAGTTAAATTTATTCGTGCGCAACCTAGGTAATGAATTAAAATGTACTGTTGCCAAGAATATCATTTCATTCGATTTACCCAATTCTCAATTTTGATATCTGAAATTCTTTCAAATTCATTTGTGTTCTCAGTAACCATAATTAAATTATTTTCAACTGCAGTACATCCAATAAACAAATCTAAATCACTTATCATTTTACCAGCCTTTCTTAATCTTGATTTCTCTTTACCATACAACATAATCGAGTCATAAATAGGAATTACAGTCACTAAATCAAGTAATTGCTCAATTAGAATATGATTTTTTGTTGGTTTAATACTGTTTTCAGCGACAAAAACAAGCTCAGCTAGTGTTATTTCTGATATAGCACAATTTTCAGCTTTTGCAGTTTCAAATTTTTCTGTGACTCCAAATTTTCCACGAAAAAAATGAATACAAATATTAGTATCAATTAAATATTTCATTAAAATTCGATATTATCTTTTTTCTCAATTCGTGAGTTCCTAATATCTCTAATTATTTCATCTGAATCTCTCGAGTCCTCCCAGGCTCCAGATAAATCGCTTAAGCTGACTGAAGTTTCTTTTTTCTCTTTAATTGATTCTTTCAAGCTTATAATTAGTCTTTTTTTAGAACCATTATCTAAGCGCCGTAGAAAACCAAAATATTTATCAATTGTTTTATTGGTTAATGCTAATCCCATAACTTGATTTTGCTTTAAATATACAATTTTTATTCTTTATCTAATTTCTGCTCTTAATCATTAACTGTTATTATTGAAGCGACAAAACTTATACCAGAAACTGCTACAATACCGATAGCTAATTTAAATATTACCATAAATGCTACTTAAAACTTTTGCCAACTGAAGGTTAGTACATTGGCATAATAGTTACAAATTAGTACAACAAACAAATGCCAGTAATTGCTTTTATTCATTTGAAGCATATGATTAGTTTAATAAGAATAATTCAATTTAATGAAGGTTATTTTAGGTTTTTTTAGTAAAATTGAACTTCAATTTTATTTTCCCTAAATATGTATCAAAAACAAGTTTGGTTTTACGTTCTTTTAATGATTTCAACCGCAACTATTGCTCAAAATAAACAAATAAGTTTAGAAGAAATTTGGGGCGGAGCATTCCGAGCAAATTACATGCAATCTTTGCAGTCTTTAAATAATGGCACAGAATACATTGTTCAAGAGTACGATCGTTCTTCTTCAGAAATGAAAGTTGAAGTATATAATTACGAGTCTGGTAAAAAAGTACGCACCCTATTTTCATCTAAAGACATTAAAGGCTTGCCTGGCTTTCAAACTTTTGAATTAAGTGAAAATGAAGATCAAGTAATACTTGGTAATCAAGTTCAACGAATTTTTAGAAGATCTACTAAAGGAATTTACCATGTTTTCGATTTAAAATCTAAAAAACTAACTCCTGTTTCTAAAGATGTAATTCAATCTCCACATTTTTCACCCGATGGAAAAAAAGTGGCCTTTGTAAAAGACAATAATTTATTTTATAAAGATTTAGCCGAAAACAAGACCATTCAGGTTACCCAAGATGGTAAAAAAAATGAAGTGATTAATGGAATTACTGACTGGGTTTATGAAGAAGAATTTTCTTTAGTTCGTGCCTTCGATTGGAATAGAGATGCCACTCAATTAGCATTTATTCGTTTCGATGAAACTGATGTACCAGAATTTTCTATGGATATGTATGGAACCTATGGTAACGATTTATATCCAAGTCAAGAAGTTTTTAAATATCCAAAAGCAGGAGAAGCAAACGCAGATGTAAGCCTTCATGTTTACAATGTAAGCACAAATAAAACACATCAAATAGATTTAGGAGATTACGAATACATTCCGCGTTTACAATGGACAAATGATGCTGAAATTTTAAGTGTACAAACCACAAACCGACATCAAAATAAAATTGATCTACATTTTGTAGATGCAAAAAATTATCAATCTGAAGTAATACTTACAGAAACTGATGATGCATATGTAGATGTAGATTTCGACTTAACTTTTTTAGAAGACAACAGTTTTATTTGGACCAGTGAAAAAGATGGTTGGAATCATATTTACCTTTATAATTCAAATGGAAAACTAAAAAACCAAGTTACAAAAGGAAACTGGGAAGTAACCAATTACTATGGATTTGATGAAGATTCTAATCGAATTTATTACCAATCTACAGAAAATGGAAGTGTAAATCGTGGTATTTATTCCATCAAAACCAATGGCAAGTATAAAAAAGAATTAGCCGCGTTAGAAGGAACAAATTCAGCTTCATTTTCAGCAGACTTTACCTACTTTATCAACACGTATCAAAATGTAGAACAGCCTCCTGTTTATACTTTGCATGCTGCTAAAAACGGAAATCAAGTTCGCCTTATTGAAAATAATGATGAGTTAAAGAAAAAAATTAGTCAATACGATTTTTCAGAAAAAGAAATCTCTACCATTGAAGTAAATGGAAATGAGCTGAATATGTGGATGATTAAACCAACAGACTTTTCTGCAGACAAAGCTTATCCTTTGTTTATGTATCAATATTCAGGCCCAGGTTCGCAATCCGTATCAAACACCTTTATGAATAGCAATGATTATTGGTTCCAAATGCTAGCTAACAAAGGCTATATAGTAGTTTGTATTGATGGACGTGGAACAGGCTATAAAGGAAGAGATTTCAAAAAAATTACCCAAAAGAAATTAGGTAAATATGAACTTGAAGACCAAACGGAAGCCGCTCGTATTCTAGGCAAAAAACCTTGGGTAGATGCCAACCGGATTGGCATTTGGGGTTGGAGCTATGGTGGTTTTATGGCATCTAATGCTATTTTTCAATCTGCAGATGTATTTTCTACTGCTATTGCCGTTGCTCCTGTAACCAGCTGGCGTTTTTACGATACCATTTATACAGAAAGATACATGACCACTCCACAGGAAAATCCTTCTGGGTACGATCAAAATTCACCCATAAGCCATGTAAATAAGTTAAAAGGAAATTATTTATTAATTCATGGTGGTGGAGACGACAATGTACATGTACAAAATTCTATGCAACTCATTGAAGCTTTAATTCAAGCCAATAAACAGTTTGACTGGCGAATTTATCCAGATAAAAATCATGGCATATACGGCGGCAATACACGCTTGCACCTATACAATTTAATGACTGATTTTATTTTAGAAAATTTATAATGGAAATTCGATTTCAAACCAAGGAAGAAAGTAAAAAGTTACAAAAGGAAGCATTTTTAAAACTTTCTGGCGAAGAACGATTTATACAATTTTTGAAGCTTTCTCGAAGAATAAACAAATTGTTTCAACCAAAAGACAAGTTGAGTTTTGAAGAAAGAAACAAAGGCAATTTTTTATTGATTAATAAAGATTTACAGGATAATGATGAAGTGGGGCGAAAATGTTGAGAAACTCATAAAGTAAAAAAGATTGCGAGAACCCTAAAACAAAATCTACAAATTTTGAATTGAATATCCGTATACAAAGTGGTACTTAGTAAATTTGGAAATAAATAATTTTAAGTGAATATTAAATCGATAAAACATGAATTACAAAATATCCTTTCAGGAAAGAGCGGAAGTAGCTATGATGCAACTATCCAAGCAATCACCCGTCACCTTAGAACAAGCCAAAGAACAAGCCCTGTGGCTGAAGAAAAACACCAAAACAAAGCAAAAGAAAAAGAGAAACTCATAAGTTTTGCTACTCAGAATAATCTTTTTTTAAATGCTATTTTACCAGAAAATTACATATCAGAAGGGGCAGAACAAAAGGTTTATATGAAAGATGCGCAAAGTGTAATTAAACTAAACGATGCTATATATTATGCATCTTGGGAAGATTATTTCCATAATTTGCTTTTACACAACTATTTTTTTTCAGACACCGCTTATCATTTCCTTGGGTTTTATATTATGGATAATGATTTATTTGCTGTAGTAAAACAAAATTTTATAAAAGCTGATTGTCTTACGAATTTAGACCATGTAAAAGTTTTTTTAAAAGCGAATGGATTTATTAATACAAAAAATCACGATTATTTACAACCAGAATTAGGAGTGATACTAGAAGATTTACACGATGAAAATGTGCTTACAAACAAAGGTATTCTTTATTTTATCGACACCGTTTTTTATGTTAAACCTAAAATATTTTGGCAACAAAATTAAATTTGATTTTAATAATCACAAAATTGAATTTTAAAACTCTTTTTTTAAAACAATTGAAACTAAACAAAGAAAAATCATGAACCAAAGCATAACTCCAGCTCACCAAAGAGAACTTTTTGGACATCCATCGGGATTATACATTCTATTTTTTACAGAATTATGGGAACGCTTTTCGTATTACGGAATGCGTGCTATATTAACCTTATACATGCTTGCAAAAGTAAGCTCAGACAATCCAGGCTTAGGTTGGGAAGAAGGAAAAGCTTTAGCTATTTACGGCTGGTACACCATGCTGGTTTATGTAGTTTCAATTCCTGGTGGAATTATAGCAGATAAGGTTTTAGGGCAAAAAAAATCAGTAATGATTGGGGGTTGGCTATTAGTAGCTGGTCACGGAGTTCTATCAATTGAACAAGATTGGGCCTTTTTTACAGGTCTTGGGCTCATTGTTTTAGGAGTTGGAATGTTGAAGCCTAACATTTCTACCATGGTAGGTGGTTTATACAAAGAAGGCGATCCTAGAAGAGATAAAGGTTTCTCTATTTTTTACATCGGTATAAATATTGGAGCTGCTGTAGCAGCAATTTTAGTAGGTATTGTAGCCAAAGAATATGGCTGGCACTATGGTTTTGGATTAGCTGCAATTGGTATGGTTTTAGGACAATTAGTTTATGTATTTGGACAAAAATATTTAGCTGAAGTAGGAAACCCACCTGTTAAAAATGAAACAGAAGATCATTCAGTTTCCATCGGGGAAATATTTAGCCAAATGCTAAGTACTAAAAAAACATTAGGTGTTTTAATTTTATTAGTTGCAATATCTGTATTGGCGCCCATTCAGTTTATGGAAACTGAAGTAGCCGCGTACATTGTTTTCTTTATCTTTTTATCAGTTGTAGTTGGATTTATGATGACCGTTTATCAAGATTTAACTGGAAAAGTAGAAAAAGACCGCTTTATTGTTTTACTACTTTCCTTTTTAATTGTCATCGTATTCTGGGGTGCATTTGAGCAAGCCGGAGGTCTTTTAAATATTTATGCAGAGCAAAAAACAGATAGAATTATCCCAGAATTTTTAACTTTCTTACCTAATATTGAGTCAGGTTGGGAAATTCCTGCTGCCTTTTTTCAATCTTTAAATCCAACCTATATTATATTATTTGGTATTCCAGTTGCCCTTTTTTGGTCTTGGATGAAAAATAAAGGAAAAGAAGCATCGTCCATATTTAAAATGGCTGTAGGTGTAATTATTATGGGACTAGGTTTTGTGTTTATGGTATTTGCAACCATGGAATATGAGAATAATGGTGAAGCCGCTTTGTATTGGCTGGTTTTTGCCTATTTATTACACACCATCGGAGAGCTTTCTGCTTCACCAGTTGCACTTTCTTTTATCACCAAATTAGCACCGCTACGTTACGGCGCATTAATGATGGGCTTATACTTTGCAGCAACAGGGTTGGGTAATAAAGTGGCTGGCGTAATTGGCGAATCTTCGCAAGCTGAACGAATCGAAATTAAACTTGAAGCACCTACCAACAAACTGGCTACTTATGTAGAAAATTCTGATGAAATTTTTTCAGATAAAACTGCTTTTAGCATCGAAACAGATTTGTACTTAGATCCAAACAATGAACTAAAATTCTTAGATCATAAAACAGGAGATGTGCTAAATTCAATTTTTAGTTATCAAGCTGAAGGAAGCTCTGTTGAAGAAGTTAAGCAAGTTTTAATAGAACGTATTGAAACTTATAACCCAACCAAAGAAAACAGTTTAACTACTTATTTAAAATTCGATTATAAAGAAGGTGCTTACTATGGTCGAGTGGATGTAGATCAATTTCAAACCGATTTAGAATTTAAAACCTTTGCTGGAATTGTAATCTTTACCGTTTCGTTTGGAATCTTAGTTATTTTATTGCTGAAACCATTAAAGCGATTGACCCACGGGGCTGAAGAAAAAGAAATAGAAGGCTTAGAATCTGAAGGATTTGAACTAGCCGATGATGAAGTAAAATAAAATTGAACAATCATGAAAACCAACCTAGAACATCAACAACCTTTTAATTTTTTCGATACTCAAGTATTAGGACATCCAGCAGGACTTTTTGTACTGTTTTTTACAGAAATGTGGGAACGTTTTTCATATTATGGAATGCGTGCTATTTTGGTATTATTTTTAGTAAGCTCGTTTGGTTTAGGTGGCTGGGATTGGCCTCGCGAACATGCTTTAGCACTTTATGGCACCTACACTTCTCTAGTTTACCTCACTCCCATTTTAGGGGGCTATTTAGCAGATAAATATATGGGGTACCAAAAAGCGGTGGTCGTCGGAGCTATTATAATGACGCTTGGTCACGCTTCTATGGCATTGGAATTTGCTCACTTTTTTATGTATTTAGGTATTGCCTTATTAATTATAGGCAACGGATTTTTTAAGCCCAATATCACTTCCATTATTTCAGAATTATACCAAAAGCATCCTGATAAGAAAGATGGAGCATACACTATTTTCTATATGGGTGTAAATGCGGGTGCTTTTCTTGGGATTTTACTTTGTGGTTATTTAGGCGAAAAAATTGGCTGGAGTTTTGGTTTTGGTTTAGCCGGAATATTTATGTTCTTCGGGATGCTTCAATTTTATTTTGCTAGAAATATCTTTGGTAAAGCCGGCTTAACACCCACCAAAGAAGAAGACGAGTCTGAAGAAGACAAAGCAGCAAAATTAGAATTCGAAGGCGATAAACTCAACCCGTTTACACTTTTAGATAAAATATTAATTTCAATATCGGTCATCCTCGGCTTGATTTGGATTATAAACGATCCTGTTTCCATTATTGGAGAAAATAGTGTTTTAATGTTCGGTGATTTAGACCTTTCAACGACTACTGCGTTGGTCGCTTTATTTGCTTTTTTACTGGTTTTATTTTTAAGAATAATTCGTTATCCTGCAAAGATCAGAGACCGTATGGTGGCTATAATTTTCTTTGCCATTTTCACAGTTTGTTTCTGGACCTGTTTTGAGCAAGCTGGTGGCTCAATGACCATTTTTGCAAAAGATTATACAGACCGGATTATGTCTGGCGATTGGTACACTATCTTTTTAGTGGCCAATATTTTAATTACGGTAGTTCCTATCGGAATAATTACTTGGGTGTTAATTTTACTATTCAAACAAACCTATAAAAACTACCCAATTGCCAATATAACACTAGGAATTAGCTTTGTTATTATCTGGGGATTAGTAATCTGGATGATTAACCGAGACTTAAATTCATCTGCTTATATTGCTAATTATAATGCCATAGAAACAGAAGTTTTAGATGACAATGGGAAACCCGTCTTAGATGATGAAGGCTATAAAACATTTGAGTATACACCAATTACTGAAAAAACTAAGGTTTCCAATAAGGATCAAATTGTAAAAAAGGAAGTAACCATTATTGAACCTATAGAATTTGAAGTAGGTGATAAAATGAAAGTTATTGATATTGACAAAAAAGGAAATTTTATTTACTTAGATGAAGCTAAAGAAACTAGAATTCGTCAAGCTGCTCAGGATAGCAATTCTACTGAAATCATTAATGCAGAAATTGTAAAAATTAAAGAAAATGAAATTGAGATACCTGCAACTTGGTTTTTAATTCTCAACTCTTTATTCATAATCATATTTGCTCCATTATTTTCTAAATGGTGGGAAAGCAAAAGCAACCCATCTGGCGCAATGAAGTACGGGCTAGGCTTAATTTTACTTGGCTTAGGCTTTGCCGCTTTAGCATTTGGTTCGTTAGGAATTGACCAAGGTGCCAAAGTAGCTTCGGTAAGCATTATATGGCTAATCTTAGCATATTTGTTCCATACTTTAGGTGAATTATGTTTATCTCCTGTAGCACTTTCCTACATCAGCAAATTGGTGCCAGGAAGAATGATTGCTATGATGTTTGGAATTTGGTATATCGCTATTGCCATAGGAAATAAATTAGCAGGAACTTTAGGTGGCCAAATTGATAAAATTACAGCAGAATATAGTATGACTACTTTCTTCTTGATTTTCACCATAGTACCAGCGGCCTTAGGATTACTTGCCATTGTATTAAATCCTTTACTTAAAAAATTAATGCACGGGGTCCGCTAGCTTCAAATTATTTTGACAATTTTTTTTTGTAGCATCTTTATTTTATGAACTATGAAATAAATATACTACAAATTTATTAGGTATATTTTTAAATAAAATCTAATTTACTAATACATCAATCGAATATTAACACTAATAATGATTTATTTGTAAAAATTATAAAACTTAACCTACAAATCTCAATCCTTAATTGAAAATAGATTAGCTTAGCATCCTAACTAACTATTTACCAATCGAATTGAAAACAAAATTATTCTTTAGTCTATTTGTTATTGTTTTTTCTGCTACCTTAAATGCACAAACAGTAAACGAAGTTTGGACTGATTTTGGTGGATTTTGGAACTCGTCTAGCACAAACCAAAATACTATACAGCCCAACAATACCCATCATATATTAGCTTTTAGATATGGCTCTACTATTTATTCTACCAATGTTAATAATCAAATTTTAGATGATAATGACGTAACGGGATATACTCAGGTAGAATTTCGTGCACTACCTATTTCAACTTTACCAACAACTGGAAGTACATCATATTTTGTTGGTCTTGGTGCAGAATTTGACGGAATTCCAATTGGCGTAAATTCAAGCTCAACACAACCTTTTGCAGCTATAACTAACGGCAGTGAAGTGGCTGACTTTTTAACTAGAGGAATTAAAGGTTTAGATCTTGGGAGTTGCCTTACAAATATACCTTCTGGAACAACAGCTGAATTCAATTTAAGCTCTGCTGGCATTACAGTAGGAAATATAGGTGATGGTGTACCAGACTTATTAGTAAGCCAGATAGCCCAACCAACCACGACAGGTGTAGACCAATTAAGATTTGTAGATGCAAGTGGCGTAACAGTAGGAAATGCTATATCTATTAATTTAAGTAATAATACAAATTTCCCTGCTTTAGGTCAGTGGACTGCAGATTTTTATCAGTTTAACAGCCAGCAACCTCAAAGCAACTTTATCAACACGAGTAGAGATATTCGTTTTTTTGCTGCAGATTTAAGCGCCTTTGGTATCACTGCTTTGAACGCAGGAAATGCAGTTAAGTTAATTTACACTCCAGGTGGAAGTTCAGACCCTGCCTTTTTAGCTTTTAATGAACCCTCTTTAGGGGTGGCAAGTCAAATTGCAATTCTCACAAAGCCAACAACTTCAAATTGTGATGGAACATTACCAAGCACAATCACTGTTCAACTAGAAGACTCTAACGGGAATTCCGTTTCTCAGGCAGGTTTACAAATCACAGCTTCAATGGCAACAGGGCCAGGTGAACTCTTAGGTACAACTACAAGAACTACCAATAGTTCGGGAGTGGCAACCTTTAATGATTTACAGTTTGAAGTTGGAGGAAATCATACTATTCGTTTTGAATTTTCGAGTTTATCCAGTGTTGTAACAACCAACATTGCTGCAGCCACAGGATGTACTCCAACAACTCCTGTAGAATGGACAGGCAATACCGATTCTATGTGGAATAAAGCCAGTAATTGGACTCCTCCTACTATTCCAAATGCAAACTATGATGTTTTAATACCAGCTGGTAGACCAAATTATCCTATTTTACAAAGTAATGCAGGAGCTCGGAACATTGAGTTTGGAAACGGAGCAAGTATTGTTGTTAACGGTTTTACTTTTGCTATTACGGGAGCAATTAAAACAGCAACTAATAATACTATTAATGCAAGTGCTGCAAATTCAGAATTATATTACTCTGGCACTTCTAAACAATTTATGCAAGGCAGTTTATTTACAGATGGTATTGCGAATTTAATTATTGAAAACCCTGGAGGCTTAGATGTAGAAACAGATATAGAAATTACTGAAACACTTCAGCTTTTAGATGGTAATCTTGCAGTTACCACCGGGAATACAATTAGTATGATTTGTCGTTTTTCACCAAGAGAAACAGCAATTATAGGCGAATCCCAAGGAACGATAACAGGTAATTTTATAACTGAACAATGTTTTCCGGCAAGAAGAGCTTTTAGGTTGATTAGCCCATCTTTAAACACAAGCACTAGTATTCGTGCAAATTGGCAAGAAGGTGCATCTGCCTGGAATAATAATCCTTTAAGCGGTTATGGCACACACATAACAGGTTTAGGACAAGCTAACCCCGAAGCTGTAGGAGATGGAACCAATGGTTTCGATTGGCAGCCTTCTGGTAATCCTTCGCTATTTGAATACGATAATGTAACTCCTTCTAATGGCTGGAGCCCCATTGCAAATACTAATGTAAATACACTTTCAGCAGGCACACCATACCGAATAATGATTCGTGGTGACCGTGGGATAGACATTAGATTTAATAATGCCACACCAACCGATACAAGACTTAGAGAAACAGGAACAGTTTCTAACGCTACGGTTTCTTTTAATAATCCAAATTTTTCCTCAACAATAGCAGATTATATTTTAATTGGAAATCCTTATCAGTCTATTGTAGATTTACTACAAGTATATTCTAGATCAACTAACATAGCTCCTTATGCTGTGTATTGGGATCCTACACTAGGTGGTATTCCTACTGTGGGTGAATCAGGCGGTAGAGGCGCTTATGCAGTTGTAGATTTATTACAAAACATTAATAGCCTAAGCTCATCTAGTGCTAATAAATTTTTAGAACCAAAACAAGCTGTTTTATTTCAAGCGAATGGTGATGGTACGCCTGTAATTACTTTTGAAGAATCACATAAAGTCTTAGATGAAGTCCAAAAACAGACCTTTAGCTTACCGAGAGCAAGCCTAAGGATTAATTTATATGATGAAAATTCATTTACGCAAGAAAGTACACCAGATGACGGACTAAGAATTCAATTCGACGAATTTGGCAATAATGATTTAGATATTTATGATGCTGGGAAGTTTGACAACATCGATGAAAATTTGGCGAGAATAGTCGACTTTAATTTAGTGAGTATGGAAAAAAGAGCGTTACCTGTTCATAATGAAGAACTTTCTTTGTTTACTAGTAATTATAGAAGTTTAAACTACGTTTTTCAGATAGAACGAATAAATTTTCCAGAGAATATTAATATTTACCTAATTGATCACTACACGCAAGAAGAACATTTAATTCAAAATGAAGAGTCTACAATATATTTTGATGTAGACCCTAACATTAATATTAGCCAAAGTACTATGCGTTTCGAATTAAGATTTGAATACGAAAATCTTTCTACAATCACTCAATTTGAAGACCAAGTTTTTATGGTATATCCAAACCCAATTCAAAACAACCAATTGTGGATTAACCTACCTGAAACAATTTCAGAAGATTCAAAAATTTGGGTATATAACTTATTAGGTCAAAAATTAAAAAGCTTCAACATAAATGAAGACCGTGTTCAAGACAACAAATTATTAATTGATAATTTTAATTTACAAGCGGGTACTTATATACTTCAGTTACAAACTGAAGTAAGCACTTATTCAACAAAAATTATAGTGAAATAATTATTCAATCCTAAGATATAGAAGCTTCAAATACAATTAATATATTTAAGTTCTTCAAATAAATACAACTACATTTGCGTTAGTATTGTACAGTGAAGAATTAATTGAAAATGAAGACACCTTTTATTATTTTATGCATATTGATGTGCAGCTTAAGCTTAAGTGCTCAAAATGTAAATTGGATGAGCATGAATGAAGCGCTTGCTGCTCAAAAAAAAGAACCCAAAAAAATTTTTATGGATGCCTATACTGATTGGTGTGGGCCATGTAAAACCTTAGATAAAAAGACCCTGAATCACCCAAAAGTAGCAGCGTACTTAAACAAGCATTTTTACCCAGTAAAGTTTAATGCAGAAGGTACAGAAAAAATTATGTACAAAGGTTTTGAATATACAAATCCAAACCACGACCCAAACAGAAAGGGAAGAAATGCTCAACATTTTCTAGCTAATGCTTTAAAAATATCAGCTTATCCTACTGTTGTATTTTTTGATGAAAATGGAGATGTTATTGCCCCAATTGTAGGCTACAAAACACCTCAGCAATTAGAAATCTTTTTAAAAATGATGGTAAGAGACGACTACAAAGACCTTACTACAGAAGAAGCCTGGAAAGCTTATCAAGAAAACTTTAAGTATACGTTTTAAAAATAAATACTCAAAAACAACAAATCCTGCTTATGATGATAAGCAGGATTTTTAATTTATAAGCTAATTGTTTAGTCTGCTTCGTAAATAGCTAAGACTCTTGCAGAAGGATCTTTTACATCACCACACCATTTTGGTAACCACTGGTAAGGTGTAAGTTGAAAATGTTTGCCATAATGTTTACGAAAAACTTTCAGGTAAAAATAGGCTTCTTTGCTTGCAGGTAAAGTAGGAAAGCTGTGTTTTTGAAGTTCAAACTCTTCATCTGTGATGAGTTGGTCTACGTGATGCTGAATTATACTACTCCATGACTTTTTAAGATCGCTTACGCTATCTGAAAAACCGTTTTTACGTCTCCAAAGTACTTCAGATGGAATTAAGTTATCCTTTTCAAAAGCTTTTCTAATGAGGTATTTTTCCATTTTGGTAGAATTGAACATTCTATCTTTTGCGGGTATTCTCATATAATATTCAACGAATGCTCGGTCTGCAAAAGGAACTCTTGCTTCTAATCCTGCGTTAGAGATTGAGCGGTCTCCACGTTTCATATCAAAAAAATGAATGTCTTGTAATAATCGAACTGCTTCATGCTGAAAAGCTTCTTGACTAGGCGCATTTTGAAAATATAAATACGAGCCAAATTCGTCTGCAGTTTCACCCGAAAAAAGCACTTTCACATCAGAATTTTGGCTTACATACTTTGCAATTAGTTGATGTCCTACCGATGCACGAATAGTAGTTACGTCGTAGCTTCCTAACATATAAACCGTATGCTCTAAAGCGGCTAAAAATTCTTCTTCGGTTGCTTCTACACTATGGTGCTTGCTTCCTATGTGGTCTGCTACTTTCTGAGCAGCTATTAAGTCTGGACTTCCTTTTAAACCAATTGAAAAGGTCTCTAATACTTTGCCTTGTTTTTGATAAGCTCTTGCTAATATTCCCGCCACCAAACTACTATCTAAACCTCCACTTAACAAACAACCTACAGGACGTTCACTCATCATTCTTTTTTCTACTGCTTCCGTCAACAATGCATTAATTTGAGAACAATACTCAGCTTCGGACTGTGAAGCAGATGAATAGGAATGCTTAAAATAAGCTGAAAATTGATTTTCTGTAGATTTCCAATAGTGCGCTGGTGGAAACTGCTTCAATTCATCACAAAATGCAAGACTTTTACTTTCTGAAGCAAAATAAGTTGCTCCATATTCATCTTTGCCAATGTATAAACCACGAACACCCAAATGATCTCTAGCAACAATAAACTCATCTGTAATTTCGTCATATAAAACAAAAGCAAATTCAGCTTCTACTTCTTCCAGCATTTGTTCAACACCAATTTTTCGATATAAATCGATTAAAATTTCACAATCTGAACCGGTTTCTAACTCAATTTGATACTTTTCTGCTAATGCTTGATAATTGAAAATTTCTGCATTGGCAATTAACCAGCAATGATTTTTATGCATTGGCTGATTGCCCTTTGGTGAAAGTCCATTAATCGCTAAACGATGAAAGCCAAAATAAGTGTTTTTAGCTATATTTTTAAATTCTGAATAATCAGGACCACGATGCTGTATTTTCATAAACGCATCAAACAAAGTAGATTGATCTAAAGTTGAATCAATACTTGCAAAAATTCCACACATAACATTTAGTTTATTATTTAAAGCAAATAAGCAATTTATATGAATGGTATTCAACTATAAATACAATATAATTGATATATTTTAGTATTTTTGAATTTTAAAAAATAAAATTTATATGTTAGATGAAACTGACCGTAAAATCTTAAATGTATTAAGTAAGGATGCAAAAGCATCCCTTAAACAAATTGGCGATGCCTGTTTTTTGTCTTCAGCTGGAGTACATTTACGCTTAAAAAAGTTAGAAGAACAAGGTATCATTACAGGTTCAAAATACATTTTAGATCATTCTAAAATGGGCTACCAAACTCAGAGTTTTATTGGTGTTTATTTTGATCGCGCTAATATTTATAGAAAGGTAAGCAAAGCTTTATATGCCATTCCCGAAGTAATTGAGTGCAGTTATACCACCGGAAATTTTTCGTTATTAATTAAAGTTTTATGTAGAGATAATAAACACCTTACTGAAATTTTAAGTAACCAAATCCAAACTATTGAAGGTATTGCTAGAACAGAAACATTTATCTGTTTAGAGCAGACTTTTCAAAGAGAAATTGAGTTGAAGGCCATTTAAAGAACCAATAGCCAACAATTTAAATAATCGTTTTTATAGGATTAAGATGCAGCACTTGATGCGGCATGTCAGTTGGAGAATGCGGCTAACTTATGGAGCAGGTTGGCAAGAGCCTGCCTGACTAAAAGGACAGGTGATTGCGCTTTAGCGGGGTGTATCGAGAGTTGTCAGCTCGAGTGTCATGCTACAGCGGGATGTATCGAGAGCCAATCACTAGTTCTCGATACAATTTTCCCTAGTTTTTAATTAGCGAAAACCACTCGAACTGATATAGGTTAATTTTTATTCTTGCTATTATTACTAACAAAACTTAGTTTACTTAATTTTTCTGTCTACATTTCCACACTTCAACATCATGCTTCCGAAATAAGGATTCTTTATTTCTTGTTCTGTACTTAACCAAAATGCACCACGGTCATCGTCTGCCATAGGACAAAATTGAACATAGAGTGTTTCATTTAGTGGATTCTCTTTTTCCATTAAGGCAATTAAGGCATTAGATAACTTTTGAAAATGAACGCGCATAATTTCAATGGATTTTGATGCTTTCATCTTTAAAATGATACGTTCAAATTCGTCCTTCGCATTTTGATTTTTAAAATCTAAGCTATTTAACTGCCTTTGAAACTTTGATACAACTTGAAGCGATTTTTCTTCATCATCTTCTGCAAGTGCTTCCTTTAAAGTTAGATAAATTTCAATTATTTCTTTTAAATTTTTAGTTTTTAAAGTTTGCTTTTTCCAATCGAAAGCAACTTCATTTTTAGAATTAGAGTGATGGTTTAGCATACTAAGTCGGTTACTCAATTGTGCTTCAGAATCAATACTAAAAGCTCCATGTGTTACAATTTTATCTCCTGCAGACAAACCCGATTTAATTTCAACTAAATCTGAAGTGGTGCTTCCTGTTTCAACTAATTTCATTTTAAAATATACTCCGTTTTCGTTTTCAAACTGTTGGTACACTACTGAGCGTTTTCCTGTCCACAATACAGCAGACTTTGGAATCATGATGTTACTGCTTTTTTTATTTTGAAAATTAGTTTTTTTCAATTTTGCAGTGATTAAACTACCTGGTTTTAATACTAGATTAGGATTGGGAAGTTCAACTCTTGCTTGCAGGGTTTGTGAAGCTTGATTTACAGTTGCAGAGACAAAACTAATGGGTAAATTTAGTTGAGTATTATTTTGAAGACTCAATGCTAAAGTATCACCTACTTCAATTTTATTCATGTCATTTTGATAAACATCTAAAACAGCCCAGATACTAGATAAATCTGCAATACCTACTATTTTTTGATTGGTATTCACAAAGTCGCCTTCTTGAACTTGCAGACTAGATATAACTCCAGATTTAGGGGCTTTTAAAGGAAGTCTTCCATTTTTTAAATTTTCAATGTCTGTAATAGAAAGTTGAAAGTTTTCAATTTTCTGCTGAATACTATTTAAAAGTGATTGATCTTCTTGAAGCTTTGCTAGCTTTAATTCGTCTTTTAATATTTCAATTTCTGGAGCGTATAACTCAGCTATCACTTGACCTTTGTTAACTTTTTCTCCTTCTTCACTAATCAATAGTTTTTCAATTCTTGCATTATAGTTTGCCGAAACAAAGGAGATTTTATTCTGATTGAAAGCTAAGCTTCCTGTTAAACTTAAATTGGAAATATATTGTTCATTACCAACAACCGTAGTTTCCACCTGTGCTAATTCTCGCGCGGTTTTACTCATTATAATTGCACTTGGGTCTATGTTAGTTTCCATTGATGATGCAGGAATTAACTCCATACCACAGATAGGACAATCGCCTTTTTCTGTTTTTTGAATTTGTGGATGCATAGAGCAAGTCCAAGTAAAATCCTTATCATTTTGGTGTTGGTGCGCCTGTTCTTTTTCTGCTGAAGCTGGTGAAAATAAAGTAGCTCCAAGAAAAACTCCAAATATGAGAATCAGTGCAAATAGTATATAGGTTTTGAAATTATTTTTCATCATTTTGAGTTTAAAGTTAAATAGTTCAGGGTTTCATTGGTTTTTTGAAGATTAGCTAAAGTTCTGATTTTCATTTTATGATGAAGTAAATGCTCTTCATACAAGTCTAAAATTTCTTCAAGTTGAATTTCTGCATTAGCTAAAGCGGTGCCAGAAAGTCTTAAAATATCATTTAAAATCATCATTTGTTTTTCATGAAGCGCTACAGATTTTAAAAGTTCATCTTGTTTATGTTGCATCACTTGTACTTGAGTAATTAATTTTTTTTCTTCATTTTCTAATTGAAACTGAAGTGACTCTCCTTCCAATTTAACCTGCTGTTTTCGTGAGCGATTTTTCTTTCCAAAAATGGGTAAACTTATTGATAGCATTGGCATTATAGCATCTTGACCTGCATCTACAGCGGTAACATTTCTATCTTGAATAATGGCATAATCTACACCCAAACCAAACTGTGGTAAACTTCGTTTTTTTGCTAACTCACTTTCTGCTGAATTTGATTTTTGCAAATTACGAACACTTTCTAGCCTTGGATGTGCTGTTGAAATTGAATCAATTTTTATTACATTATATTGCTCTAAAATTTGTTTTGGATTTATAATACTTATTGGCATTCTGGTATCTCGATTCATTAATTGATTGAGTTGGGTAACCATAGCCAAGTCTTGTTGTTTTAAAATTTGAATAGAATTTACTTGTTGTTCTATGTCTAAATCTACTCTTAAAATATCGACTAGTTGCGCGTTGTTATTTTCGTAATTCGACTTAATTACTACTTGTAAATCTTTCAAAACATCTAGGTGTTCTGCTTCAAGTTGTTGAATCACACGAACAGCTGCCAAATCATAATATTGTTCTGCTAAGTTTAAAAATAACTTCAATTTTTGATTTTGAAACTCTTCAAAGGCGGCTTCAGCTTGATAAGCGGCAATGCTTCCCTTCACCTTATACGTTCCAAACCAAGGCAACATTTGAGTCAATGAAAATCTAGCTATTTGTGGACCTACACGAGTTTCTATCGGGCTGATAAAATAACCAAAACTTAAATTGGGATCTTGCCAAGATTTTGCTTGATTAACCGATTCTAATTTTGCTTCAAAAGCAGAAAATTGTGCTTTTAAGGCTAAGTTATTTTCAGCGGCTTCAACTTTCAAACTATCTAAGTCTTGAGCGTTTGCGTTAAAGCAAAGCAACACACTGACCAAAATGAATTTAGCCAAAAATAGGTTTGAGTTTTTATATACTTCTTTAATCATGGTCTTGTTGAATTTAATTAAGTTCAATTTCATCAGTATGCTTTAATGCTCTGCTGTAGATTATATAAAACAATATTGGCAGTAAGAAATAGGTTAAGCTTGCCATCAGCATCCCGCCAAAGGCTGGAATAGCCATTGGCACCATAATATTTGATCCCTTGCCAGTAGATGACAACACAGGTAAAAGCGCAATAACTGTGGTTACAGAAGTCATTACTGCTGGTCGAATTCTTTTTGAACCGCCACGAATTACTGCCTTCTTTAAGGCTAACTTAGTAGTAGGTATATTTTTATTGATAGATTGTTTTAAATAAGTTGCCATTAAAACGGCATCGTCTGTAGCAATACCAAACAAGGCAATAAAACCAACCCAAACAGCTACACTTAGGTTGATAGTTTTTAGTTGAAAAATATCGCGCAGGTTTTCTCCAAACCAACTAACATTTAAAAACCAATCTTGACCAAATAACCAAATTAAAATGAAACCACCACTAAATGCCAACGCAATAGAAGAAAATACAATTAAACTGATGCGGGTCGACTTAAACTGAAAATATAAAATCAGGAAAATGAGCACAAGCACCACTGGAATAATTAGCGACAAACGTTTTTCAGAACGAACCTGATTCTCAAAACTCCCTGCAAAACGATAGCTTACGCCACTTGGTACTTTCAATTTTTCATTATTAATCTCTTTAAGAATGGCATTTCGGGCAGCTTCTACTGCTGTTACTTCGGCAATACCTTCTGCTTTATCAAAAAGCACATAAGAATTGAGAAAGGTTTCTTCGCGTTTAATCATTTGTGGCCCTGCTTCGTAAGTAATATTTACTACTTCACCAAGTGGAATTTGGCTTCCAGATGAATTTGTAATAAGCATTTCTGCTATAGTTTCTGGACTGTTTCTTAACTCACGCGGATAACGTACACGAACCTGATAGCGTTCTCGACCTTCTACAGTTTGAGTTAAAGCTTGTCCGCCAATTGCTATTGAAATAAAATCTTGCACATTATTTACGCTTAGACCATAACGAGCTAATTTTTTTCTATCAAGATTAAGATGTAAATAAGGTTTTGCTATTACTCGGTCTGCAAAAACAGCCTGTGTTTTTATTTCGGGTACCTGTTTTAAAATGATTTCTAATTTTTGACCAAAATCTTCAATGGATTTTAAATCTGGACCTGAAATTTTAATACCCATTGGCGAACGCATTCCTGTTTGCAACATGACTTGTCGAGTCTCAATAGGCTGTAGTTTTGGTGCAGAAGTAATACCTGGTATTTTAGTTACATTGGTAATTTCACTCCAAATATCATCTGGAGATTGTATGTGTTTTCGCCAATTTCTGAAGTAATTACCATCTTTATCTTCTACCAAATAGGGTTTAAAATCTTGTTCAATCTCAAAGAATATTTCATCTTGAATTTCTTTTGAAAAGCGTTCTCCTGCTTCATTTTTGAAAATATACTCATCATGATCAAACCAAATAATATCATTTGGGTTTTTAGTGAGCATGACTTCAGTATCCTTAATTTGAATTCCTTTCAGTTTAAAAAAACCATTCTCATTTATTTGAAAAGCTTGTAGCCTATTGCTTTCATCTACTATGAATTCAGGTTTGTAGGAAATTAAATTTTCAAACATAGAGATTGGCGCAGGATCTATAGCAGATTCTACTCTCCCAAGTTTACCTACCACATTTTCAACTTCTGGAATTTGTTGTACCAACATGTCCATTTGTTGCAACTTTTGTTTATTAAACTCAATCCCTGAATGGGCTAAACTGGTTGGCATAAATATAAAGCTGCCTTCATTTAGACTTGGCATAAACTCTTTGCCAATGCCCGGAAAAGACTGATCCATTGCATTCCACAATCTTGTTTTTTCAATTTCTAAGCCTGCTGTATTTAGTATATATTTTGGATAATGGAATAGTTTTGAAAAACCTATCCAAACCATTAATCCTAATAGAATACAAGTAATGGGCAGTAGCAAAAAGACTTTTAAATGATCTAAGAAAAAATTTAAAATAGATTGATAATAGCGCTGTAAAATGAGAAAAAAGAACAAGAAAAAACCAACTACTAAGCCAACAAAGCCCATATTTGAGAATGTAGATTGTTGTGGTCCTAAAGGCAACCAAAAATTAGAAAGTAAAATTAAAACAGCAGCTACTACTACAAAATAATGAATATTGCTGAGCTTATACTGCTTCGCAAAACTTTGATAGGAAACAAAATAACTTATAGCATAAAACAACATGAAAAGGCCTAACCATAGAGCATTAAAGATTGTCCAAACACCCAATAGAAACAAGAACAAATTAAGGTAATTACTTGTTTTCTTCTTATTAATTTTCAGTTTAAACAATACGTATATTAAGCTAGGTAAAATGAAAACTGTAACTAAAAAAGCGGCTATGAGCGCAAATGTTTTGGTATAAGCTAATGGAATAAATAATTTACCTTCTGCAGCTTCTAAGGTAAATACGGGCACAAAACTAATTATCGTGGTCAACACTGCGGTTAAAATTGCTGAACTTACTTCTGCCGAGCCATTGTAAATATTTTTAAACAAAGAATTATTGGGGTTATTTTCTATCTTTTTGAGCACATTTTCTGAAAGGATAATAGCCAAATCGATCATTGTACCAATAGCAATTGCAATTCCCGATAAAGCCACAATATTTGCTTGTACATGAAATAGCTTCATAGCTATAAAAACCAGTAATACAGATATAGGTAAAACAGCAGAAATGACAAGCGAAGCCCTTAGGTTAAATACAATAACAATCACCACTAAAAGTGCTATAATTAATTGTAAGCTAATCGCTTCTTCTAAGGTTCCAATAGTTTCATTAATCAATTGAGAACGATCGTAAAAAGGAACAATTTTTAATTGACTTTTTGTTCCATTTGCTAAAGTTTTACTAGGCAAACCTGGCGAAATTTCTTCAATTTTTATTTTTATGTTTTCTATAGCTTGCATAGGATTAAAACCATCTCTGGCAACAACTACTCCACCAACAACTTCAGCTCCTGCTTTATCTAAAACACCTCTGCGTTGTGCAGGTCCGGTTTTAATCTGTGCTACATCTTTTAAATAAATGGGTGTGTTTTGGTATTCATCTACTACAATAAATTCAAAATCTTCAAGACTTTCAATGTATCCCAAACCCCGAACAAGGTATTCTACTTGATTAATCTCTAAGGTCTTTGCTCCTACATCTCGATTACTTTCCTTTACCGCTTGAGCAACTTGCAGTAAAGAAATTCCGTAATATTTTAAAGCATCAGGATTTACATCAATTTGGTATTCTTTCACAAAACCACCAATTGAAGAAACTTCAGCTACACCTTTTACGCTACTTAAACCATATTTTACGTAATAATCCTGAATACTTCTTATTTCGGCGAGGCTCCAACCTCCAGTTGGCAAACCATTTTGATCTCTTGGTTCTAGTGTGTACCAAAAAACCTGACCGAGTGCTGTTGCGTCTGGACCAAGTGTAGGTTTAGCTTCATCCGGTAAAAGTCCTTTGGGTATAGCACTTAATTTTTCTAAAATTCTAGAACGCGACCAATACATTTCTACATCATCTTCAAAAATGATATAAATGCTAGAAAAGCCAAACATAGAATTACTCCTTACCGATTCTACACCAGGTAAACCCAGCAAATAGGTAGTTAAAGGATATGTAATTTGGTCGTCAATATCTTGAGGAGAACGCCCTGGCCATTCGGTAAAAACAATTTGCTGATTAGCTCCTGTATTAGGAATAGCATCAACAGGAATTGGATTTTTTGGTAAAAACGAATCTGCCCATTGAAATGGGGAAACCATTAAACCGCCAATTACAATTGAAGCTAATAAAATGAACGATACTAATCGCTGTTTCAGAAAAAATTGAATTATTTTATTCAACATAAAATTTGATATTAAAATATAAACACAGTAATAGTTTCTAAACCCAACTTAAGGGTAAAGAATATGAATCGTGATTAAATTTTAAATCAAATTAAATAGGTTTGAAATAAAGCGTGAAAATCCTTTAAAGGTAAAGGTGGCGGATTCTCGAAGTAGTCAATTTTAGGATTAGCTTCAAAAGGAATTTGAACTAAAAATGAAAACACAAAAGCTTCAACAAAGATGGGATCTGGTAATTCAAATTCTGAAGACTGCACCTTAAGTTGGTCTTGGCCTTCAATTAATTCTACTTCATCGTCACAACAATCATCTTTTTGATGTTCTTGCTCGTGATTTTTATGTGAAGACTTGCTATGCATAGCACATTTTTTGGCTGATTTCATCACGGCTTTATCAACCAGTATATTTCCGCAATAATGCGAATTGATACTGAAGCTTTGCGTAGAAACCAAAACCAGTAAAGCTAAAATTAAGCTTGCAATATGTTGAAAACGAGCTTTCATGATTTACAAATATAATGAATTTCTGCGTATAATACAGATATAATTTTTATTCGAAAGTAACTGCGATTAATTGTTTTTTTTAGGTTTTAAGCTCAACATAAATTCTTTCATGTTGAAAAAATTCTGTTGTTTTGCAAAATAATATATTTGTGCTATGAAGTTAATTTACAGTCTGTTTCTCATCGTTTTATTGTCTTCTTGCTCAACTTCTAATGATGAATCTGAAACTCCACTTTTTGATTTAGTACCATCATCATCGGTCTTGGTTTTTCAAAGTGAAGACCTTACAGAAGTTTCAAATTTATTTTTGGAAAATTCGTTTTTCCAAGCCAATCAAGATCTACCCATCTTTGAAGAAATTGAAAATCAAGTTTCCTATTTTAAAGCTTTTAATACGGAACAAAAAGGAATTTTATGTTTTTCTGCAGTAGGTAAAAAGGACATTGCTACTAGCTTTATAGCTTCTTCTAAAGATGTTGATTTTAAAAAACTACAAAGTCAAGTTAGCGAACGTAAAACCTTTACCTACGAAGGAAAGGAAATTAATGAGTTTACCTGGAACCAACAAAAACTCTACGCCGTTTGGTTTGAGCAACATTTATTGGTGAGCAACTCTAAATTAATTGTAGAGAATAAAGTTCGCGATGTTGTAAATGCAATACATCCTAATGATGCTCTTTTGGCCGCTCTAAAAACAACAGATAATTCTACTCCTAATCTTTTAATACAAGTAGACGAGTTTAAAAATATTTACAACAAAGCCTTTGCAGAAAACACCTACCTACTCTTTAGCAATATAACCGATTGGGTTGGCTTTGATGTAAAATTAGACGCAAAAGAAGTGAAGCTAAGCGGTGTAGGCGTAAGACAAGCTGCAATTGAGAAAAAATTAGATTTGTTACAAAAACAAGAGCGTTTAAGCCACCAAATTGCAAAAGTTGTTGCTTTAAATGCAATTGGTTTTGAAAGCTATGGCATTCCAGATTTTGAGACTTATTTAGAGCAACGTAAAAATCTTGGTTATGCTTATAACAATACGAACATCGATTTTTTTGAAGCTATAGATGAAGTAGGAAAAATACATTTACCAAATCAGGACCTGGTGGTGCTAAGAAGCGATGATGCAGCCAAAGCGTTTCAAAATTTAAAACTCATTATAGATGCTGAAAAAAGTTTTAGAAATTTCGAAATTTATAAAGTGAATAATCCCAAAATGCTACAGATTTATTCACCATTGGTGGTCTTAAAACAGGCTAATTATGTGACGCAAATCGGTGATTTCTTTGTTTTTGCAAAACAGATTGCAACATTAGAAGATTGTATTATCAACCACTTAAATCGAGCAAATTTACAACTTCAAAATAGCTTTAAAAATATTGAAGAACAGCTTAGTAGCTCTAGTAATGTATTATTATTTACACTTGTGGAAAACTGGAAAACGCATATGCAAACCAAAAGTAATGCTAAATTTTCAAAAAACATAGAACAACTGAGTGTAAACAACTATCAGGGCGCTGGTGTACAGTTAAATGTAGACGGAGATTTCTCTTACATTACAGCAGTAACGCTTTCCATTGAAGAAGAAGAAAAAACAACACTCGTTAAGCAAAATTCACGTTTTAAATTAGATCAAAACAACCTTATACCTCCACAATTTTTTACCAACTGGCGTACACAGCAACGCGATGTTTTTATTCAAAATGAAAACTTAGATTTACAACTCTTAGACACCGATGGAAATAGCATTTGGAATAAATCTATTAACGAAGTTATACTCAGCCCAATTACTGTCTTCGATATTTACCGAAACACCAGACTACAATTGGCTTTTGCCACGCAAAACAAAATTTATGTTTTAGATAAAAATGGAAATAATGTTTCGCCTTTTCCTATTCCGTTAAAAGAAAAAATTACGCAGCCTTTACAAATATTCGATTACGACAATAATGGTAAATACCGATTTATGGTTTGCCAAGGAAACAAGCTAAAAGCTTATAACAAAGATGGAAAATTAGTAAAGGGGTTTGATTTCTCTACCGAGAATTCTGAAATTAGCGCTCATCCAAAACACTTTAGAATTGGAAGAAAAGATTACCTCTTAGTACAAGAAGCTTCAGGCAAATTGCACATTGTAGACCGCACAGGAAAAGAACGTGTTGCCTACCAGACTGAAGAAGTTTTTTCTGGAAAACCTTGGTTTTTGTATGATGGACAATTTACTTCGACTACAAAAAATGGTGATTTAATTCAAATTTCTGAAGAAGGTGAAGTTTCCGTAATTCAAAAAGGTTTATTGCCCAATCATTACATCAATGCCACAGAACGCTTATTGGTCACGCTTTCTGAAAATATGTTGCAGATTAATGATGTAGAAATTGAATTAGATTATGGGTTGTACACAGCACCACAAATTATACAAAACCAAGATAAAAGCTGGGTTACCTTAACCGATAAACAAGCTAAAAAACTTTATGTTTTTGATGAATTCGGAAACTTATTAAACGGATTCCCTGTTTATGCAAACTCCAAAGCTCGGTTTTTCAATCGAGAAGTAAACAAAATTAGGTTGATGGTTGAAGGTGAAGAGAATTCAATTATTATTTATGATGTAAATTAATCTTTCTTTACCCAAGGTTTCCAGAAAAATTCAAAAATTTTAGGTAATCACACAATTTTCAAATCATCAAATTAGCACATCGTTAAATTGATAAATTGTTACATTGATACATTAAACCGTTTCACCGCAAAGACGCCAAATTCACAAAGTAAATATGAAGCATACATTAATTTTCAAATTAGCTAATCATCAAATTAACACATTGTTTCATTATTACATTAACACATGGGTACATTGACAAATCATCAAATTTCCAAATTGACACATTGGTACATTGATACATTATTACATTAAAATATTGATAAATTAATCATTCAGCTTCAACACGGCCATAAAGGCTTCTTGTGGTATTTCTACGTTACCGACTTGACGCATGCGTTTTTTACCTTTTTTCTGCTTTTCTAACAATTTTCGTTTTCGGGAAATATCACCACCATAACATTTGGCAGTTACATCTTTTCGGAGTGCTTTCACCGTTTCACGAGCAATAATTTTAGCACCAATAGCTGCTTGAATAGGAATATCGAACTGTTGTCTTGGAATCAGTTCTTTTAACTTCTCACACATTTTTTTACCGATGTTGTAAGCATTGTCTTGGT
This sequence comes from Psychroflexus sp., assembly GCA_965662165.1. Classification (GTDB taxonomy): domain Bacteria; phylum Bacteroidota; class Bacteroidia; order Flavobacteriales; family Flavobacteriaceae; genus Psychroflexus. Next base: position 1,036 of record CBFIGU010000010.1, on the reverse strand, counting down.
GAATTAACGCCGAAAGTGCATCAACGGTATTTCCGTTTAAGAGTACATCTACTTTTACCAATTTCGATTTACGCATGCCAATAGGCGAATAATCGAAAGATGCATACCCTTTAGAAACGGTTTTTAAACGATCGTAAAAATCGAATACAATTTCGGCTAATGGCATATCAAAACTCAATTCAACCCGTTCGGTAGTCAAGTAATTCTGATTAGTGATTTCACCGCGTTTTTCGATGCATAAACCCATTACTGGACCTACAAAATCGGCTTTGGTAATAATATTAGCTTTTATGTATGGTTCTTCTACACGATCTAAAGTTGAAGGTTCTGGCAAGTCACTCGGGTTACTCACCACGATGGCTTCTTCTCTTTCTTTGGTTGTATATGCATGATAAGAAACGTTAGGAACGGTGGTAATAACGGTCATATCAAATTCGCGTTCTAAGCGTTCTTGAATAATTTCTAAATGCAACATGCCTAAAAATCCACAACGGAATCCAAATCCTAAAGCAGCTGAACTTTCCGGTTGAAAAACCAAGGAAGCATCATTTAGTTGTAGTTTTTCCATAGAAGCACGCAAATCTTCATATTCTTCTGTGTCTACTGGATAAATTCCTGCAAAAACCATAGGTTTAACATCTTCAAAACCAGAAATTACCGCAGTTGTTGGTTTTTCGGCATCGGTAATGGTATCACCCACTTTTACTTCTCGAGCATCTTTAATTCCCGTAATTAAGTAACCAACGTCGCCTGCTTTTATTTCCTTTTGGGGAAACTGCTTCAATTTAAGTGTGCCGATTTCATCAGCTCCATATTTTTTTCCTGTCGCTACAAATTTAATTTGCTGATTCTTTTTTATACTTCCATCGAACACCCTAAAGTAAGTTTCTACTCCACGAAACGGATTGTAAACCGAATCGAATACCAAAGCACGCAAAGGCGCATCGGGATTGCCTTTGGGAGCAGGAACGCGTTCAATAATCGCTTTTAAAATTTCATCGATGCCTAAACCGGTTTTGGCACTAGCAGGAATCAC
>CBFIGU010000009.1:0-42316 GCA_965662165.1 Psychroflexus sp. | reverse complement strand
CTAATGGTAAAGTAAATAGCACTAGTTGAGCCAGACTCTACTTCTACAACTTCTTTGGTATAATCATCAACAAGGTTTAATTTTAATCCTTCAAAATCAGGGGTAATAAATTTTAGGACATATTCTGTAGTTGTAAATTGATTGATAAACAATTGCATTGTTTCATTTGGTGTTGGAATCGCACGGTTTTCTACCACTAATATCTCACCTTGTTCTAATCTAGCTAGATTCTCATCAAAATTCATCATTTTAGGAGCATCTCTATTATCAATTTCATTAGAGCCATCTCTTGTGAAATGAATTACAAAAGCATCTGAAGATGTTGCTCCAGCTTCGTAGGCTGCTTTTGTGTATAGCATAACATTCAAAGTTCCTACATTATCATAAGTTTCTTGATCTTCATCAAATTGATCAACACTGAAATTTGAATTTTGTTGGAAGCTATTAAGTTCGTTTACCGAAAAATCTGTATTTATTTCGGTTGCATTTCCAATACTAGTATTAAAGATTAAAATGAAACCTAAAAATACTAAGGAAAAAATCTGATTTAAAGTTTTAGTTTTCATGACACACAATTTAAATTATTAAGTAGTTTTATTACTACAAATATAATTGCATTGTAGTCTATATTCTACTTTTTAAGCATGACATATATCAGTTTTTACTGTAAAATAAGCTAATTATATAAAATATAAAACCTAAATGAATTCATTTACAGTAAAAACAACTGGTTTACAACAGATTAAATAGAAGAAAAAAAGTAAATAGAATTCTTATTTTGTAGTATTTTGTTTACGTATAGCGCTCTTCAATAACATTTATATGATGAAGCTCATGACCAAGTAAAATAAATGGAATTGCCCTAACACTGATAGGGCTTCCACTTGCATTTCCGATATTTGTTAAAGCATTAGTTGCAAAGCCTGTATAGAGAGCTAAAGTTGCGTTTCTTAAGCTTTCGAATTCTACAACTAATTGTTCTAAAGACTTATTATTTGCTTTGGAAGGTGGCACATATGCATTTTCATCAAATCCTGGCAGCTCAGTGAAGTCATTTCTAGCTATACGCAAACTACGGTAGGTAAAAATTCGTTCTGTATCAATTAAATGTTGTAAAATTTCCTTTGGAGTCCACTTATCTTCAGCATATTGATAAAGGAGTTTCGATTCTGGTAGCTCTCTAAAAAAACTTACGGTATGAGTTAAACTCGTTTTTAATCCTTCTAATAATTTTGTGGATGCCGCAACATGCTTCAAATAAGTTTCATAATAAGCATCATACTCTTTTGGCGTTAAGTCAGACTTTTTCATAATTATTCAACTCGTTTTACATATTGCCCTTCTCTTCGCTGTTTTTCTTCTTTCAGCAAGGCTAATTCTCGACCGGCTTCACCTTGTACCGAAGAATTTTCTTCTGCTCTTCTAATAAGATAAGGAACAACATCTCTTATAGGACCAAAAGGTAATAACTTAATTGCGTTAGATTCAACTCCAGCAATATTATAACTTATATGGTCACTCATTCCATACAATTGGCCAAACCAAATGCGGTCATCATCTGGTTTAATCTCTTTTTGACCCATTAATTGCAGCGCCATATAACTACTCACTTCGTTATGCGTACCTATAAACATCCAAATATCTTCAACATTATCTAAGCAATAAGTCATTACTGCATTAAAGTTTACATCTGTAGCTTCTTTGTCTTCACATATGGGCGTAGGATAACCATGATTTTTTGCTCTTCTATTTTCTTTTTCCATGTAAGCACCACGTACAATTTTAAAACCTAATTTATAATTGCCTTCTTGAGCTCTTTCATGCATTTCCTTCACATAAGATAGGCGATCCCAGCGATAACATTGCAAGGTATTATAGATGTAAACCTCTTCTGTATTATATTTTCTCATCATTCGCTCACATAAATCGTCTGCCGCATCTTGCATCCAAGATTCTTCTGCATCTATGAGTAATTTTGTTTTATTTCTATAAGCGGTCTCACAAATTTTTTCAAAACGTTTTTGAATTCGCTCCCACTCCGCTTGTTCATCTTCAGTTAGCGACTCCTTACTAGTTACCTTTTCCCAAATTATAAATCTACCTAAACCTGTTGGCTTTGCAACTGCAAAAGGAATTTCTGGAGTACTTGCAGCAAATTCAATAATGGCTATTTTATTTTCTGCTGCTTTATCAAATTCTTCTTCTGTGTCTTTCCCTTCAACAGAGTAATCTAGTACGCTATGAACTTTTTTTGAATACATTAATCTTACAAGTGGCAAACATTCTTTTTGCGTTTCTCCTCCACAAAACTGAGCAAAAATGGTTTTTCGAATTATCCATTCAACAGGTAGCTTCAACTTTAAAGATAAATTGGTGAAAAAAGTAAGCAAGGGTACCAAAAATGGTATACTCATTAATCTGAAAATAAATAGTGAGCGATTCAAATCTGAATCTGATTTCAGCACAAAAGCGTCCTTTGTGTTATTGAATATTTTAGTATCAATCATGTTCAAAAATTTGTGTCCCAAATATATTAATTGAAAAAGGTTTAATTATTATTATTGGCCTTATTTTAGCAACCTTATTAGAAGCTTTATTTTTATGAAATCCTTACAATTAAATGGAAGTGCTATATATTTTGAAGATGAAATCTACAACATATTGAATCAAAGCATAGAACAAGAAAACTACTCTTCTATTTTCATTTTCACAGACCACAATGTTGAAGAGAAAGTTACTCCCCTATTTCTTAAAAATTTATCAACTCATTTAAAAATAGAAGTTATAGAAATTGAAGCCGGTGAAGAATCTAAGAACCTATCGGTTTGTAATGAAGTCTGGAAGGCCTTGTCAGATTTAGGAGCTGACCGAAATAGCCTAATTATTAATCTAGGAGGTGGAGTAGTAACCGATTTAGGTGGATTTATAGCCAGCACGTTTAGACGCGGAATTGATTTTATTCATGTTCCTACATCTCTTTTAGGAATGGTAGATGCTTCTCTTGGTGGTAAAAATGGTATAGATTTAGGGCACCTTAAAAACCAAATTGGCACAATTGTGTTACCCAAAATGGTTTTAATTCATACCGATTTTCTTTCTACTTTACCAGCTGAAGAATATAGAAGCGGTTTAGCAGAAATGATAAAGCATGGCATAATTTACAGCGAAACTTATTTTAGTTATTTTGAAAAATTGAAAGAATTTGATGCTTCATTTTTAAGTCAATTAATTTATGATTCTGTTCAAATAAAAAGAAATATTGTTGAAGCTGATCCTTATGAAAAGAGTGAAAGAAAAACATTAAACTTTGGCCATACTTTAGGTCATGCCATTGAATCTTATTTTATTGCTAATGTAGAAAAGAAAAGACTTTTGCATGGTGAAGCTATAGCTATAGGAATGATTTTAGAAAGTTACTTATCTACTAAAATATGTGAACTAAGTGAAGAAGAGCTTTCTCGAATTTCAGACGTAATCTCTAACACCTTTGAAGCAGTTTCTTTTTCTATTAAAGATATTGAAGAAATAATAACCTTATTAAAATACGATAAGAAAAATAAAGGTTCACAAATCAATTTTGTCCTGCTCAATGCTATTGGAAGTTGTAGCATTGATAAACAAGTAGAAAACGAACTTATATTTGAAGCTTTTGAATACTACTCAAAACTATAGCTAATATTCGCACCAAAAAAATAATTTCTAGGAAGACCGGGATAGTAAAAGCGAGCTGGTGAATTACCAAATCCAACAGCATTTGGCAAAATACTGGCAGCATATTTTTCATTAAAAACATTATTAACACCTGCATTTATCCCTATTTTAAATTGCTTCATTAAATCGAATTCGTAATTAAATTTAAGATTCAATAATCGATAAGCTTTAGAGTATAAATCATTTGCATCATTTAAAGGTATCGCTCCAACATAATTCCAATTGGTAAACACTTGGAAACTTTGCCAAGTAAAATCTAATCCGAAATTGACTACCATATCTGGAACGCCTGTCAAATCGTTACCGCTAAAATCGTTTTCTCCGTCAATAAATTCATTAAATTCAAAATAGTTGAATGTTCCCGAAAAATAAGGTTGAAATAAAAACTCTCCATGACTTAAATTTCCCTTTAATAAGCTTTCAATTCCATTGTGAGTAGTTTTTCCAGCATTTATTCCAACAAATTGATCTTCTGCTGTTCTGCGTGCTACCAATAAATTATCTACTTGCAAACTAAATAAACTGACTTGTGATATTAATTTATTATTGAAGAAGTTTAATTTAGTTCCTACTTCATAATTCCATGCATTTTCTGGCTTTAAATCTGTATTTAAAACTCCGTTAGGGCGAAGACTTTCTGAAACTGTGGGAACTGAAAAGCCTTTACTTACATTTGCATAAATATGTTTATTTTCTTCTAATTTATAATTTATACCTACTCTAGGGTTAAAAGCAGTTTCATAACGATGTTTACTGCTCTGATCAAAGCCGCTATTTAAAAATCGGTCTTCAATTTCAAAAGCTGTAGAGTTAATACTGATTCCTGATTCTACATTTAATTGGTTAGTAATTTGATAAGAAAATTCGACAAAATAATTTTGATAGTTTCTAATCTGATCTACACTAAAAAATAAATCTCCCTGTACGCTACCTTGATTTGGAAAATCCCTAAACAAATTATCGTAATTAGATGTATCATGCCATTCCTGCATGACTTCAACCCCAAAATTTAAAGTGGCTGGTTTCTTAAATAACTTTAAGTCTAATTGAAAATTAGAGCGTAAACCCAAGCCAAAGGTACCTTCATCTAAAATATCAAAAGGCCTTGGTTCGTATGCTTCTTTGAAATTAGTAAAAATGCTGGTTTTATTTGTAAAATTTTCAGCAATAGTTTGATCTAACGTAATTCCAAAAAGCCCACGCTTATATGACTCAAAGCCTTCTGCAGCAGCCCAATTGGATGCTGCAGCATCTGGATTATTTTCTAAATCCTGCTGAGTTAACGAACTCGGGATAAAGGCTTTTAAATCAGTTATTACGCCTAAAAAACTTAAGCTAGTTTGATCACTTGCTATCAACTCGCTTAAAACATTTACAGACTCTCTTTTGTACTGGCTATTTTCTCTAAAACCATCTTGTTGCAAATTAAAATAACTTACTAAAAATTGCTTCTGATCACTTTTATGCCCTGCTTGAAAACTATTTTTTTGTAAACCATAACTTCCAGATAAATTAGCATAACTGGCAAAGTTTTGGTTTAAAGAAAGCTCTTTAGCTTGCAATTGTATTACACCTCCAATATCTGCTCCATATTGAGAACTATTTGGTCCTTTAATAATATTTACACCTCCTAACATAGACAAATCAATATCGTCAATAATAGATTCTCCGTTTGCACTTGTCAAGGGAATATTATTAAGGTAAGCCTTTAACCTATTCGTTGAGAATTGAGAACGAGCTCCAATACCACGAATTGTAATTCGGTTGGTATTTAAAGCTCCCTGTTGCATTAACACACCAGGAACCCTGTTTAGTACTGGGGTTATTATGGTTGGGTCTGTTCTTGAGATTTCCTGTTCACTAACAAAATGGAATGGTATAGATGTTTTTTGATAGGCTTCTGCTTTAGTTTTACCAAAGATGAATACTTCTTTAATCTCAGTGGTATCCTTCACTTGGGAATGCACTATTAAAGTGAAGCTGAAAAAACAAAACAATATGGAACCTATCTTCATTTATTTTTTGGTCAAAAATAAATTTTCAAGTTTTGGAAACTTCTAAATAAATAATAAAAAAAGCCTGTTCTCATAAACAGGCTTTTTTTAGACACGATATTGATTTTATTTCTTCAATAGTTTATGCGTGTGAACTCCAGAACTTGTTTCTAAATTGAGAATATATTGTCCTGCCGCTAAATCAGATGAATCATAAGCTCCATCTATAAATTCAATCACAGATAATTTACCACTCATATCCACTAAACTAGCTCTTTCTAATACCATTCCTGCAGGAAGATTTAAGTTAATATGGTCTACAACTGGGTTTGGGTAAACTTCAATTTTATCTAATTCAGCTTGATCTATAGATAAGGTTTCTTGCCCAACAATATTAATAATGTAAGCTTGGTCTCCAAGCCCAAAAGTTGAAACATCTACATATTCATTTATGCTACAATCGGGAGCCTTTAGATAAGGTGAACCTGTTTGTCCTGATGTGTTGGTACCCACAAAAAACTCTTCATCTGTAGCAGTTCCACTATCTGGAGCATAAACTTCAACAACAATAATTTCACCCACAGGAACATTAACATTAGTCGGTATAAATAACACCGTATCATTTCCTTGCTCAATGATGAACACATCTTCGGTTTCAAGAAGATTCAACTCTAAGGTTTCACTTGTTAAATCGGTTGTATTAGCTGAATAAATTCTAACTTCAATTTGAATGTTTCTTCCAAATCCTTGTCCTACTTCAATAGAAGTTATGGTAAAATCGTTTTGAATACCATGATCATTTTGCAAATCAAAAGCACGAGCAAAATGGTTTTCTTCATACATTCCTTCAAATAAACCTGCTTCTTCATCAACATCTGCAGCATTTACTCTACAAGCTACAGCAGAGCCTTCTACCGTATTAGGATCGTTATTTTGCGAGATGGTAATGGTCTGAGCATAACCGCCGATTGCAAAACTAAAAACTATTAAAAGTAATATTTTTTTCATGGTGTAGGTTTTAGTATTATTACACAAATTTAAGAATAATATCTTTTGAAAAATTTAATAAAATTAAAAGTTTCTTTTTTTTTAATAGTTTGTTTTCTACATTCATGTAGTTCTCAATCAAATTTTAGCAATGAAATACGATTCGAACAATCTAATGGAAATGAGACGGCTACGTATCATGAAGCTATACATTTTTATGAAGAAGCAGCATCTTTTAGTAAAAATGCTACTTTAACAAAATATGGTAATACAGACCATGGTGAGCCTTTGCATGTATTTACGTTAGAAGGGAAAAAAAATTCAAAAAAACCTTTAAAGATTCTAATTTTAAATGGAATCCATCCTGGAGAACCCGATGGAATTGACGCAAGTATGCTTCTCATAAAAAAAATATTGAATAATGAATTTAAACTACCGAATTCAATTCAACTGCATATAATTCCAGTTTATAATATTGGTGGTGCTTTAAACAGAAATTCTACAACAAGAGTTAATCAAAACGGACCATCAGCATATGGATTTCGAGGAAATGCTTCGAATTTTGATTTAAACCGTGATTTTATTAAAACAGACACCAAAAATGCTGCTACTTTTCATCAAATTTATCATAAAATAAATCCAGATGTATTTGTTGATACCCATGTTAGTAATGGAGCAGATTATCAATACACATTAACCCATTTATTTACTCAACCGCAGCAAATCGGCGGAAAATTGGGAACATTTATAGCTCAGGATTTTATCCCTAGTCTTGAAGATAATTTGAAAAATAAAAATCACATGATCACCCCTTACGTGAATGTTTTTAACAGAACACCAAAACAAGGATTTACTCAATTTTTAGATACTCCGAGGTATTCGACAGGATATACTAGCCTTTGGAATAGTTTGGGACTAATGATTGAAACGCATATGCTAAAAAGCTATTCAAAAAGGGTTGAAGCAACTCTTGCTATGTTAGAAAGTTTAATTTTGTTAAGCGCAGAAAAGGCTGAAGCAATCCAAACTAAAAGGCAGGAAAATTTTGAAGACTTGCTGGGTAAAAATGAATATAAATTCAACTTTAAGGTAGATTCAACTCAATATAAAGAACTAACTTTTCTGGGGTATGATGCAGAAGTTATTGAAAGCGAAGTAACAGGACAAAAAAGACTTAAGTACAATAACCAAAAACCTGTAACTTATAAATTACCATATTATAATGTTTATAAGGCTTCTAACTCTGTAAAGATTCCTAGAGCTTATATTATTCCAAAATCAAATCAAGCTGTTATAAGTCTGCTTCAACAGAATCATATTAAAATGACAAGCTTTAAGCAAGATAGCCTAATTGATGTAGAAGTTTATCACATAAAAGATTACCAGACAAGAAATTCCGCTTACGAAGGACATTATTTACATTATAATACTCAAGTAAATACATCTACCGAAAAAGTATTAGTTCAAGAAGGAGATTATTTGGTAGAAACACAACAAAACGGCATTCGCTATCTACTTGAAACCCTTGAACCAGAAGCAGTTGACTCTTTTTTTAATTGGAATTTCTTTGATGCTATTTTGCAAAGAAAAGAAGGTTTCTCTCCTTATGTATTTGAAGATTTAGCTATACAAATTCTAGAAAAAAATCCAGAATTAAAAACTGAATTTGAAAATAAGAAGCTAAACGATAAATCTTTTGCTGAAAATGGATATGAACAACTCAATTGGATTTACAAACACTCAAAATACTACGAAAAAGCCTATTTAAGATATCCTATATATCGGATTCTATAATGGTTTGATCTTCAAACAATTCTTTAATATTAGCATAGGATTTTTGAAGTGCTTTTTTAGTTTTTTCAGGATTTTTCCATTTTACTTTTGTAATTCCCTCTTCCTTTTGTGGTTTTAATTTACCATTATAAGAAGTTTTCATTTTATACCAATAGGTTTCTTTTAATCTGTATTTACCTTTCCGTTTCATGATATGGTAGGTAACTTGCAAAAAATCTTCAATTTGTAATCCTTCAACTTTGGTCTCCTCTTCTACTTCTCTAATGGCAGCATCTTCAATTTTTTCGAATCGTTTCTTCCCTCCTTTAGGCAGGTCCCATTTCCCATTTCGGTAGATAAATAAAGCCTCTCCCCTTTCATTATAAACCAATCCACCAGCAGCAGTAATTACTTTTAGCTTTCTTCTTAAGCTTTTAATTAATTTTTTTTCGTTTTTATGATACAAATTCACATATAAAACTGCACCTAATTTAATTTGACGTATTAACCACTTTAAATTAATTTTCTTGATATGAAAATTAGTGTACTTTTCTCCAAAATTTGGAGTAGTAGACAAAATAATTGGAAGGTCGTTAAGAAAAACTTTATACATTTGCATTTATGATTTTTGACAAACACACCAGCCAAGAAACGGCTAAAATACTATTACAAATTAACGCAATTAAATTGAAACCACAAGAACCTTTTACTTGGGCCAGTGGTTGGAAATCGCCAATTTATTGCGATAATCGAATTATTTTATCAAATCCAAAAATTCGAAACTACATTGCTGAGAACTTAGCAAAACAGGTAGAAGAAATCTATGGCAAACCCGATGTAATTGCAGGAGTAGCTACTGGAGCTATTGGTATTGGAATACTAGTAGCGCATTGGTTAGGCTTACCATTTATTTATGTGAGACCAGAACCTAAGAAGCACGGCAGAAAGAATCAAATAGAAGGAGAGATTTCAGCTCACCAAACTGTGGTAGTTATTGAAGACTTAATTAGTACAGGAAAAAGTAGTCTAAATGCGGTTGAAGCTTTACGAAAAGAAGCTAAAGCTAACGTAAAAGGTATGTTGGCTATTTTTAGTTATGGTTTTAATGTAGCAGAAAGCAATTTTAAAGAAGCTGATGTTCAGCTTAACACTTTAAGTAATTACCAAACATTAATTACCGAAGCTTTTAAAAACAATCATATTTTTGAAAAAGAAATTAATTTACTAAATCAATGGAGGGAAAATCCTTCTGATTGGAATCCTAATAAGTAACAAATGAATTTAGAAAGCCCCAAAATACAACTTAACAAGTCTCAGCAAGAAGTTTTTAATTTTTTAGCCAAAGTTGAAAACTTTGAAAAAATAATGCCAGATAGTATTGAAAAATTTGAAAATTTAGATGAAGACAGTTTTCTATTTCAGTTGAAAGGCATGCCTGTTTTAAAATTAGTTTTAAAAGAAAAGACTGCATCAAGCCAAATTATATTAGGAGCAAAAAGTGACAAGCTACCTTTTAAGTTAATAGCAAATATTGATGAAGTTTCAGAAAACGCAAGTGAAATGCAATTGTTATTTGAAGGAGAATTTAATGCTATGATGAGTATGATGATTAAATCACCTATTCAAAAATTCATTAATAACTTGGCTGAAAATTTACAAAAGTTATTTAACTAGTAAATCAATTTTATTTCCTTTACATCAAACAATTCCAATCGCTCGTCTTCAAATAAAACTTGAAGTAAACCATTTTCCTGAACGCCTTGAATAATTCCGGGTGCTATGTTTCCATTTTGTAATCGAAACATAGACACCCTATTTTTTCTGAATAAAAGACCGTGATATGCATTTAATATGTTGGATATATTTAAGCTCTTTAACTGCATAGGCAACTTTTCCATTTCTTTTAAAATGTACTGTAAAACTTCATCGAGGTGGTAATTTATTCCTGTAATTTTTTTTAGAGAAGATGCTTTAGGAATACTATTAAATTCTAGTTGATTAACATTAAGACCAATACCCACAATCACAGATTTAATAACTTGTTCTCTAATTATGGTCTCAATTAAAATTCCAGCAACTTTATAATGATCTATTATTATATCGTTAGGCCATTTTAATTTTACTTTATGTAAATTAAGCTTTTGTAAAGCTTCAACAAAATTTAAAGACACCAAAGCACTTAACTTAAATTGGTCTTTTACAGCTAAATTTAAATTTTGTAGTACAAAACTAAAGGTCAAATTTTTTCCTGCTTGTGTTTCCCAAGTCGCACCTAGTTGCCCTTTTCCTGCACTTTGATGATGAGCTACTACACAAAAATCTGAATTGTATTTTTTCTCAAAATACAATTTCTTTGCATAATTATTAGTAGATTTTGTTTCTACTATATGAATAAGCTCTATTTCCATGCGTTTATAGGAATAAATGTTTTGTTAAGTGGCTTATAGAAAGACTAAAAAAAGCTAAATTTGTAAATTCAAATTAAATAAATCTAAGCGTTGAGTAAAAATAATACCGATCAACATATTTCACTTATCATTAAAGGCATTGAAGATGTAAAAGGCAAAGATATAAACATCTTAGACTTACGAGAAATAGAAAATACCATTTGCGATTATTTTGTAATCTGCACGGGAACTTCAAACACACAAGTAGATGCTATTGTTAATTCTGTTCGGAAAACAGTTAGTAAAGAAATACAAGAAAAACCTTTAAATGTTGAAGGACTCACAAATTCTGAATGGGTTTTGATGGATTATGTAAATATTATCGTTCATGTATTTCAAAAACACACCAGAGAACATTATGATATTGAAAGTCTTTGGGGTGATGCAAAACTTACGCAAATAGAAACAAGTTACTAATTTAGTGTACAATAAAACATATGGCAAAACATTCTAAATCAAATAATGCTTCAAAAGGTAAAGGTCCAAAGAAACCAAAATTTAATTCTTACTGGATTTATATTGGCATTATTGCTTTATTCATTGGTGTTCAATTTTTTGGCGGAAGTGGCTTTGGCAAGGTAGCCGAGACAAGTCCAAGTGAATTTGAAAACTTCCTTAGAAATGGAGACATTGAACGATTAATTATTTATAAAAATACGCGAATTGCTGAAGTTTATTTAACGCAAGAAGCAAAAGAAAAACCTGAACATCAATCGGTTTCTAAAGACGATACTTTTGGTGGGCAGAGTCCTGATTATCAATTTGAATTTGGAGATCTTCAAAATTTTGAAAATAAAATTAATGAGATTAAGAAAGAAAATGATATTCAGTTAAATCCTAGGTACGAAACCAAAGACAATTTTTGGGGAGATATTATTATAGGTCTGCTACCCTTTATTGTAATTATCGGAATTTGGATTTTTATAATGAAGAGAATGAGCGGCGGAGCAGGTGGCGGCCCTGGTGGACAGATTTTTAATATTGGAAAATCGAAAGCCAAGTTATTTGATGAAAAAACAGAAGTAAAAACATCTTTTAAAGATGTAGCTGGTTTAGAAGGTGCAAAAGACGAAGTACAAGAAATTGTTGATTTTCTTAAAAATCCAGATAAATACACCAATCTTGGGGGTAAAATTCCAAAAGGAGCTATTTTAGTTGGTCCTCCAGGAACAGGAAAAACACTTTTAGCTAAAGCAGTAGCTGGAGAAGCAAGCGTACCGTTCTTCTCACTTTCAGGTTCTGATTTTGTTGAAATGTTTGTGGGAGTTGGTGCTTCCCGAGTAAGAGATTTGTTTAAACAGGCTAAAGAAAAATCACCTTCTATCATTTTTATAGATGAAATTGATGCCATTGGTAGAGCTCGTGGTAAAAGCAATTTCTCAGGTTCTAATGATGAAAGAGAAAATACGCTAAACCAACTTTTAACAGAAATGGATGGTTTTGGCAGCAAAACCAACGTAATTGTGTTAGCAGCAACCAACAGAGCAGACGTATTGGATAAAGCCTTGGTAAGAGCTGGAAGATTTGACAGACAAATTTATGTTGATTTACCCGACTTAAATGAACGTAAAGAAATTTTTGATGTGCATTTACGCCCACTCAAAAAAGTAGCAGATGAATTAGACACGGATTTCTTAGCCAAACAAACGCCTGGTTTTTCTGGAGCAGATATTGCTAATGTCTGTAATGAAGCTGCATTAATAGCTGCAAGAAATAATCATACAGCAGTTGGAAAACAAGACTTTTTAGACGCGGTAGACCGAATTATCGGTGGTCTTGAAAAGAAAAATAAAATCATGACCCTAGAAGAGAAAAAAGCCATTGCCTACCACGAAGCGGGTCATGCAACAGTTAGTTGGCTTCTAGAATATGCTGCACCATTAGTAAAAGTTACCATTGTACCTCGTGGTCAATCTTTAGGAGCAGCTTGGTATCTTCCGGAAGAAAGACTTATTGTTAGAACTGAACAAATGCTTGATGAAATGTGCGCTACCATGGGTGGAAGAGCAGCAGAAAAAGTAGTGTTCGATAAAATTTCTACCGGTGCATTAAGCGACTTAGAAAAAGTAACCAAACAAGCTAAAGCAATGGTTACTATTTATGGTTTAAATGATAAAATAGGAAATCTTACTTATTACGATTCTCAAGGTCAAGAGCCTAACTTCACGAAACCCTACAGCGAAAGAACTTCAGAGCTGATTGACGAAGAAATTTCTAAGCTAATTGAAGCTCAATATGAAAGAGCAAAAGATATCTTATCTAAAAATATTGATAAATTACATCAATTGGCAAAAATATTATTAGAAAAAGAAGTTATCTTTAAAGATGACATGGAAGATATATTTGGTAAACGACCTTTTGTAAAACCTAAAATGTCTGAAAGGAGCAATGGTACTGCATCACAGAAGAACAAAGAAGAGAACTCTAATACTGAAGATGAATCTAAAAAAGCTGATGTAGAAAATAAAGAAGAATCAAACTCAGAAGAATCTGAAAGTTCAACTAAAGATTTAAATTCTGAAAAGAAAGATTAAAATAAAATATTGTTTTATGCAATAAATTAGTTAATTTCAAAATAGTCTATAACGCAAGAAATCTATGAGCATTTTCGACCGTCTTTTTGGTAGTAAAAAAAAGAAAGACAAAAATAATTTACAGAAAGACCCAGCAACGAGCAAATTTATGCCTGAAAAAAAGCTGCCTGTAGACGAAATGTTCATGAAAAACTTTAAAGACAATGGTGGTAAATTCTTGTATTGCGAAAATGAAAATGAACTTCAGAATTTCTTTAACCAAATTATTATTGAAAACGATTGGAATAGAAATAAAGTTTATTTAAAAGACCAATCACTTCAAAAGCGATTTAAATTAGACCAAGTTGAAACTAACCCTACTAATGCAGAATACTTTATTTCTACAGTAGAATACCTAATTGCTAATACTGGTGCTTTATTGGTAAATTCAGATCAAATTGGAGAAAAGAAATTAGACGATTTACCTTATAACTTTATTGTTATTGCTACTACAAGCCAACTATTAGAAACCATTGGCGAAGGCTTACAACTTATTAAACGTAAAAAAAGCGTTTTACCAAGTAACATTACTACAATGAAAACTTTTGAAGGGAAACAAGAATCTGATTTTTTGAGCTATGGTAGTCCTTCAAAAAACTTATATTTGCTTCTATTAGAAGATTTATAATAGATGAATGAAACCTTAAAACGCTCTTTAGCAGGAGTGGTTTATATAATAATAATAGTAGGTTCTGTACTTGCCGGCGAGAAAACTTTAATTTTAGTTTTTCTTATTCTTGGTATTATTTCCATTTTTGAATTACAACGTTTACTGAAATTTAAGAACTTAATTGGCTACTTATTACTTGCAAGCTTACTATACAGTCTTGCAAACTTCCCATCTTACTTTGAATATATTTACATATTTGTTCCCTTAGTAATTACTGTAAAAATTTTACTACTTAAGGATTTGTTTTCAAAAAAGGATTTTGTAATTATTTCTGATAAAAAACCTTTAATATCTTGGTTTTACATCATGCCTTCATTTTTATTTTTGTGCTTACTCCCATCTGTCAGTGGAACTTACGAAGCATCTTTGTTTATCGGATTTTTTGTATTGGTTTGGGTTAACGACTCATTTGCCTACATAATAGGAAAGAATTTTGGAAGAAATAAACTATTTGAGCGAGTTTCACCTAAAAAAACTTTCGAAGGTTTCTTTGGCGGCATCATTATGACTTTAATGGTTAGTTATATCTGCTTTCTAATTACTGAACTTTACAATATTTACATTTGGCTAGGAATAGCTCTAATCGTTGGGATAACTGGAAGTTTAGGCGACTTAGTCCAGTCAAAGTTTAAAAGAATAGCTAAAGTAAAAGACAGCGGTAGTATTATTCCAGGTCATGGAGGAGTTTTTGATAGAATGGATAGTACCATTTTTTCTATTACATTTGTATATACGTTTTTATTAATAATTGAATATGTTTCATAAAGAAGGTTTCAAAATACTGCTTATATCTTTAGTTCTTTTTATAGCCATAAACTTAGCAGCTAACTTTATCACCAATATCCTTTGGATCAAATATGTAGTATTTGCCATAAGCTTTATATTTTTTGTTTTGGTAGCCCAGTTTTTTAGAAACCCAAAACGTGGAATAGCTTCTAGCGACCAATATATTGTATCTCCTGTAGATGGGAAAGTTGTTGCTATTGAAGAAGTTGAAGAAAAAGAATATTTTAAAGGCAAAAGACTTTTAGTTTCTATATTTATGTCTCCTTTAAATGTGCATGTTACTCGTTACCCTGTTGCCGGAGAAATAAAATACAGCAAGTATCATAAAGGAAAATATCTAGTTGCATGGCATCCTAAATCTTCAGAAGAAAACGAGCGAACTACAGTTGTTGTTAAATCTGTAAAATTCGGAGAGATTTTATATAGACAGATAGCTGGCGCAGTGGCAAAGCGAATAGTGAATTACGCAACACCTGGCGAGAAAATTAACCAAGGTGCAGATAGTGGATTTATTAAATTTGGATCTCGTGTAGACGTATTTTTACCAATTGGCACAAAAGTAAATGTAAGTATAGGCCAAAAAGTACGTGGAGCAGAAACCAAAATAACTGAAATAAAATAAAATTGGATTATTCTAAACTTACCGATAATAAGCTAGAAGAAGTATTTAAAAATGCTTACGATAAAGTTGGAAAAACCCAAAAAAGATTTCCACAAGACATTTTACTTCATTTTTACTCTTATTACAAGCAAGCTACAAACGATAATACTTTGCAAGTATTTCATCAACCAGAAACAGGAGAAGAATTAGTAAACGCTTTTAAGGCAAACGCTCTTTTTCAAATAAAAGCCTTGTCTAAACGGGAAGCAAAAATAAAATACATTCAATTAGCAAAACAGCAACTTAATGGCGAGTTTTAGTCTTCACCTAAAGCTGCTAAACTAGCCTTTACCGTTTCAATTTTGGCTTCTGCATCTGCCTTTTTTTGATTTTCTATAGCTACTACTTTTTCAGGAGCATTTGCTACAAACTTTTCATTGCTTAGTTTTTTCTCGACAGAATTTAAAAATCCAACCAAATATTTAAGTTCTGCATTTAGCTTTTCTTTTTCTGCTTCTAAATCTACCGATCCTTCTATAGGAATAAAATACTCATTAGATAAAACTCTGAATGAAAACGCGCTGTCTACTTTAGATTCAACATATTCAATAGCGTTTAGATTACATAGCTTTTCGACAACTGAATTAAATTTTGATTCAAAGTTTTCATTATTAATTACTTTCATAGAAAGTACATCTTTGAAAGCAATGTTTTTTTCTTTACGAATATTCCTAACATTACTAACTACTTCCTTCGTATTTTCAAATTCCTTTAGGAAATAATCATCAAAAGGATGACTAGCCGGCCACTCGCTAACAATAAGTGCATTGCTTGCATCTCGTTCTTCAATATTTTGCCAAATTTCTTCTGTAACGAATGGCATAAATGGATGCAATAATTTTAAGTTTGCTTCTAACAGTTGAATAATGCTATTTAAGGTTTTTGCATCAATAGGTTGCTGATAAGCTGGCTTCACAATTTCTAACAACCAAGAGCAGAAATCATCCCAAACCAACTTATAAGTTAGCATTAAAGCGTCAGAAATACGATATTTGCTGTAGTGATCTTCCATTTCTAACAACACAGATTGAAACTTAGCTTCAAACCATTCTAATGCTAATTTACTATGTTCTGGTTGCTCTATTTCATTAGAAACTTCCCAACCTTGAATTAATCTGAATGCATTCCAAAGTTTATTAGCAAAAGCTTTTCCTTGTTGACATAAACTTTCATCAAAAAGCAGATCATTCCCTGCAGAATTACTTAGTAAAAGCCCTACTCTAACTCCATCCGCACCATATTCTTCCATCAATTTTAAAGCATCGGGAGAATTTCCGAGAGATTTAGACATTTTACGTCTTTGCTTATCTCTAACAATACCCGTTAAGTAGACATTTTCGAATGGCTTTTGATCTGTATATTCATATCCAGCCATAATCATTCTAGCCACCCAGAAAAATAAAATATCTGGACCTGTAACTAAATCTTTAGTAGGATAGTAATAATTAAATTCTTCATTTTCAGGATTTCTTATGCCATCAAAAACACTCATAGGCCATAACCATGAAGAAAACCAAGTATCAAGCACATCTTCTTCTTGGTGAATATCAGCCAGACTTAAAGTTGGGTTTCCTGTTTTTTCTATAGCTAGCTCTAAGGCTTCATCTATATTTTTTGCAACTACAAAATCGTTTTTACCTTCACCAATATAGTATGCAGGTATGCGGTGACCCCACCATAGTTGTCTAGAAATATTCCAATCTCTTACATTTTCTAACCAATTTTTGTAGGTATTCTCAAATTTATTAGGAAATAATTTTACTTCTTTAGTTTTTAAAACAGCATCTAAGGCTGGTTTTGCAAGGTCTTTCATTTTTAAAAACCATTGATCTGATAATTTAGGTTCTATTACTGCTCCTGTACGTTCAGATGTACCAACTTTATTGATGTGCTCTTCAACTTTAACTAAAAAGCCTTTTTGCTGTAATTCTTCGGCAAATAGTTTTCTAGCTTCAAATCGATCTTTTCCTTGATAATGCAAGCCATACTCGTTTAAAGTAGCATCGTCATTAAAAATATCAATTACTTCAAGTTGGTGTTTATCTCCAAGCATCTTGTCATTTTCATCATGAGCTGGAGTTACCTTTAAACAACCTGTTCCAAATTCTAAATCAACATATTCATCTTGTATAATAGGAATACTTCTATTTACAATTGGCACAATAGCATTTTTTCCTTTTAAGTGCTGATAACGCTCGTCTTCTGGATGGACACAAATTGCAGAGTCACCAAATATAGTTTCTGGTCTTGTGGTGGCTATTCTTAATTTTTCATTAGAATTTTCAATTTCATAATCTACATAATAGAGTTTACCTTGTTTCTCTTGATAGATAATTTCTTCATCTGAAAGCGTAGTTTTTGCTTCGGGGTCCCAATTCACCATTCTAAAACCACGGTAAATTTTTTCTTTTTTGTATAAATCGATGAAGGTATTGATTACCGATTCATATAAATCGTCATCCATAGTAAACTTCACCCGATCCCAATCACAAGAAGCGCCAAGCTTTTGAAGTTGGTTTAATATTTTTCCGCCATAATTATGTGTCCAATCCCAAGCATGATTCAAAAATTCATCTCTTGAAATAGAAGATTTATCAATTCCTTCACTCTTTAATTTTGCAACTACTTTAGCTTCGGTAGCAATAGAGGCATGGTCTGTCCCGGGAACCCAACATGCATTAAATCCTTTTAATCTGGCTCTACGAATTAATACATCTTGTATAGTATTGTTTAGCATATGCCCCATATGTAAAACTCCTGTTACATTTGGTGGTGGTATTACAATGGTGTAAGATGGTTTATCGTTGGGTTTGGAATGGAAATACTTGTTTTCTAACCAATAAGAATACCATTTATTTTCAACGTCTTTAGGAGTATATTTTGCAGCTATGGCCATTTGCTTTTATTTTGTTTGCAAAAATACCATTTAAGCGCACAAACAAAAGGGATAAAATTTAGTTTTTTGAATTTTGAAGCAATTCTTTAAATCGGTCACGTAAATAGATTTCTTTTTTTATAACTTCTTCGCCTCTTTTAAACTCTAATTTTATCTTCTTGCCATCTTCCTCAGACAACATGTTTTTAATATCTCTAAGCTTAAGTTTGTAAGTAAACCTATTATTAATTTTAATTAACTCATCACCTGGTAGAATCTCAGCAGCTTGAGCTGGAGAATTTGGTCTAACATCAGAAACTACGATTTTGGGATGTAATTCTACACTAAGCATAAAATCGTTATTATTTTTCTTTTGCATTTCTTCATTAAAATTTGATGAATTATTTCTATTCATCTGAATGTCTTTAATTCTCTTGATTAGTTTTAGACCCTCATACTCTAACAATAATCCGCTCATATCATAATTAAATGGTTCATTTAAACTAGAGTTAGATTTAAAATATACCTTTTTGTTTTTATAATCTAAAAACCATTTAAACCTTCTTAGTATTTCAGCACCAATAGTACCATCGCGCATTACATTTTGTTCAATCTGCATAATGGTACTTACGTCGGGATAGGCTACACTTGGAGATTTCACTTCGTAGTCTCCTAGATTAACGCGATCTATTTTGGAGCGCTTACCTTTAATAGCAGAAGTAAAACCATAGCCAAGAATATCATTAAAATAAAGTTTAGGCACAGCTATACTTTTGTTTTGAAGCAACCAAAAGCTAGAACCAGAGCCAGTATCAAATAGTAATCTCAATTTATTTTTTGTTATACTTTTATCTTCTACCTTTACTCCAATATAAGGCTTAGCCTTATAAAAATTAAGTGGTAGGGACTCAAAGCTAGCTAGTTTTCTATTAAATCTTTCAGGATTATATAACTTAATAAAGTTTCTTCTATAATCTATTTTCACTATAAAGTTTTCAAAAAAGTTAGACCCAATAATTCCATTAATCGGCAGGCCAATTCTTTTCGTTAACTTACTTTCTTCATCTACTATTATATAAACATCTTTATTATAATTTACAACTTCACTTATTTTGAAAGTGTTATTTACAGCTTGGTAAGCTTTTAACTTATCATCTTCTCCAAGTCCACGAATATTTATGGTTTTAGAACTATTAATTTCTAGATTTTTAGTGGCTTCTAATACAAATAATAAAGTTTTATCTATACCTGTATCTAATAAAAAGGTTAACTCGACTCCATTGAACATCACGGGTAGTAAAATAAGATTATTTATTTTATTGAATCTTATTTTTACAGCTCTTTGATTAGGGTTTTCAAATTGAAAACCAACCTGATTTTGGGTAAAACCTAGTATAAATGTGAAGAATAGAATTATCGTGAAAACAAGGTTTTTTTGCATGCTTCAAAATTAATAAAAGCTTATTAAATCCGTTTTTTTAACCTAGTTATGTAACATATATTTTGCATTTTTGTAAAAAATAATAAATATGCCTAAGATATCTCAAAAAGGGCTTGCTATGCCAGAATCTCCAATTAGGAAATTAATGCCTTATGCAGACCTTGCTAAAAAATCAGGAAAAACTATTCATTATTTAAATATTGGTCAACCTGATATTGAAACCCCTCAGGTTGCACTAGATGCAGTTAAAAATCATGATTTATCAATTCTATCATATAGTCCATCCCAAGGTTTTGAAAGTTATTTAGAGAAACTTTCTAATTACTATAAGAAGAAGCAAGTACCCTTAAATGCTGATGAAATTCTTGTAACCACTGGTGGTTCTGAAGCATTATTATTCGCTATGGGCTGCATTACAGACCCAGGAGACGAAGTAATTATACCCGAACCTTTCTATGCTAATTATAATGGCTTTGCAACCGCGTCTGGAGTTCGAGTGCGTGCAGTACAAGCTAAATTAGAGAACAATTTTGCACTTCCACCTATTAGTGAATTCGAAAAATTGATAAACGAAAACACAAAGGCCATTTTAATTTGCAATCCTGGTAATCCTACTGGCTATTTGTATACAGAAGAAGAAATTGAACAACTAGCAGACTTAGCATTAAAACACGACATTTTTATTCTAGCAGACGAAGTTTATAGAGAGTTTGCTTACGATGGCGCTCAACATTATTCTATTATGCAAGTTGAACGGCTAGCTAAACATGCAATCATGATTGATTCTGTTTCTAAAAGATATAGTATGTGTGGTGCAAGAATTGGTTGCATAGCTTCTAAAAACAAAGATTTAATGGTAAATGCCATGAAATTTGCACAGGCGAGATTAAGCCCGCCAACCTTCGCACAAATTGCTGCAGAAGCGGCTTTAGACACAGACGAAAGTTATTTTGACAATGTTATAGCCGAATATGTTGAACGAAGAGATACTTTAGTGAATGGTTTACAAAGTATTAAAGGTGTAAAAGTGGCAGTTCCTAAAGGAGCGTTTTATTGTACCGTAGAATTACCCGTAAATGATACTGAAGATTTTGCAAAATGGCTTCTTTCAGAATTTGAAGTTAATGGTGAAACTATTATGGTTGCTCCAGCTGCAGGCTTTTATTCTACTCCAAATACAGGATTAAATCAGATTAGAATTGCTTATGTGCTTGAAAAAGAGACCATCTTAAAAGCAATTCATATTTTAAAGTTAGCTTTGCAGGACTATCCCAATATATAAAAATGCAAATAAAAAAAAATGCACCGTTAAAAGCACATAATACCTTTGGTATAGATGTTCGTGCCAAACAATATATTTCAATTACATCAGTAGATGAATTAAAACATATTTTAAAGCGCTTTTACGCTGAAGAGTTATTTGTTTTAAGTGGAGGAAGCAATATGCTACTTACTAAAGATGTTGATGCAACTGTTTTACATATTAAAATAAATGGCATCGATATTATTGAAGAAAATGATACAGATGTTATAGTTGAAGCAAAAGCAGGAGAAAATTGGCATAGCTTTGTAGAATGGTGTATTGATAATGATTATGGCGGACTTGAGAATTTATCTCTCATCCCTGGGTTAGTTGGAACATCCCCTATACAGAATATTGGTGCTTACGGTGTTGAACTAAAAGACCATTTTGTAAGTTGCCAGGCTATACATAAGCAAACACTTGAACAAAAAACATTTTCTAAAGAGCAATGTAAGTTTGGTTATCGTGATTCTGTATTTAAGAATGAATATAAAAATCAATACATTATTACTTCTGTACGATTTAGACTCACAAAAAGAAATCACGACTTAAAAACAAGTTACGGCGCTATACAAACCGAATTAGAGAAGAGAAATATTGATAAGCCTAGTATTAAAGATATAGCTGATGCAGTAGTTTACATACGGCAATCTAAACTCCCAGACCCTAGAAAAATTGGAAATTCTGGCAGCTTTTTTAAAAACCCTGTTGTTCCTGTTGAATTCTTCAACAAAATACATGCAGAGTTTCCTGAAATGCCATTTTATGAATTACCAGAAGAAAACTATAAAATCCCAGCTGGTTGGTTGATTGAAAAATGTAATTTTAAAGGCTTTAAACAAGGTGATGCCGGAGTTCACAAAAATCAAGCACTTGTACTTGTGAATTATGGAAGCGCTTCTGGTCAAGAAATACTAAATTTAGCTAAAGCTATACAATATAAAGTTCAGCAAAAATTCAATATCCAGTTAGAAACTGAAGTGAATATATTTTAAATTATTTCTTGATTAGTTTCTTGGTAAATACATTTCCAGACTTCGTTTTTAATTTCAAAATATAAACACCAGAAGGTAAATCTAAGTTTTTAAGCGAAACATTACCACTTGTATTAAAATCTACATTGAACGATTTTAATCTAGCCCCAAATGAATTGTAAATTTCAACATCAGTTTCTTCTAACAGTAGGCTTGTTTGAATTTGCAATTCATTACCTGTTATAGGATTAGGAAAGATCTTAAAATCTGATTCTTTGAAATCATTCACATTTAAAGATACAGGAGAAATTTCTAAACTAAATCTATTATAAGCTACACTAGCGTTAATGGATTGATCTACTTCCATGGTAATTACATTTTCACCTTCAGAAAGCAGTGTGTTTTCTTGTGTATAGTTATCTTTTAAATAAACTTGAAAACCTTCAAAATTTTCTACGTTGAACTTAAATACATAATTATCAGTTGTAAAAGTATCAACAAATAATCCAAGATTTTCTGTTGTATTGGGCAAACTTCTTTCTTCTATACTAATTAGTTTACCATTTTGAAAACGTGCTAAATTTTCATCTAAATTACTCATTTTTAAAGCGTCTAATTCGTTTACATCGTTGCTACCATTAGGCTTAAAAGATATATGTAAACCATCAGAAGATTTCTCATCATTTTCGAAAAGGGTTTCAGCAAAAACTTGAGCATGTATAGTTGGGTACGTATTCTCTGATAAAACTACTGGTACTATTTTACTAGGATTTTTATGTGATTCTTTGAATATAATTTCAGCTTCACCATCATTTGCAGTAACAAAAAAGCCAGCTTGCTGTGGTAGTAAAAATCTAGATATTTCAGAATTATTATTACTTTTTTCTAAAGTGATTAAGTTGATGTAAGCAAATGCACCTCTTGTACCAAGTGTTGGATCCCAAATAATAAAATAAGGTAAAATATTATTAGAATCTTGATAAACTTCAACTAAATCAACAACAGACTGGTAAGGATTTGCAACAACATTATATTCTTCAGAAACACTTGATAAATCTGTTACAATTTTATCACCTTGATGGATTTCACCAAATGCTCTCAAAATAGTTCGGTTAGGTGCAGCAGAGTTTGATGTTAAATCAATGCTTCTGTCACCACGAATCATTAAACGGAAAGGTTGACCCACTTGTAAGCTTTCAAATGTATTAGATTGAGTACTCCATGATTGGCTCAAATTATTAAATGTAAACATTGAAGGATTACCACTTGGCTGCCAATCAAAGCCATTATAACCATCATTATTATTGCCAACACCAGTAATGTGTGTACCATATCCAGGCTTAGGATTATGATTATAAGAAGTAGCATTTTCTTGCCAATTCGCTTTTATGCTCTCAGTAGTGTTAACCGAAGAAGCTAACATTCTAAAAGCTCTCCTTCCTGTATAACACTGCTCTACCATAATATTTCCTGAAATAGAACCTGTTGTTTCTGCAACTTGTCCAACCTGATAAGACTCTACTGTTGGATTATTTCCAATAAATTTACATTTTAAGGTAAGTAAATCGTTAGTTGTTAACATCGCACCATCTGTAATATCTAATAGATAATATACATTTATTTGACGAGTACCTTGTAATATTAAGTTACTAGCACTTGAAACTTCTATAGACTGTATATCAACATTACCATTTGCATTAATTGTAAAATCACTTTCAGAACCTTCAAAAATTAATTTTCCAAATTCTGCATTTAGAGCACCTTCTACATTTAAATCTCCAGATATCGTTAAAATAGTTTCATTTTCGATTTCTAATTCAGCACCAGCATCAATTGTTAAATTACCAACTGAAAAGTCTCCAGAAGATAATAGTGGATTTTTGGTGGTTGATGGTATAATTACGTTTTTATCTGAAGCGGGTAAACCATTGGACCAATTTTGTATTTGGTTGAAATGTTTGTTATTACCTAACCATACCGTTTCAGAAAGGTTAGGACCACCATTAGAGCCACATGGTGTTGTACTTACATTTCCTGAAATATTTTGAGAATTATAAAAAGTGCTCAAACTTAAAGCCCCATTTGTTGCATTTATTGAACCATGCCATTGGTTCATATCGTCAAAAACTAAATTACTACAAGTATTATTGTTAGCTGTGGTTATTGTATTACCAGACCATAAAAACAAATCTCCTATAATATTAAAATTAGCATTATCTAAAGTTGTATAAGATGTATTGAAAGTTGTATTTCCATTGACCTGATAAGTACCTCCAAGAGTTAGATTGTTTTCGAAAGTTAAATTTTGTCCAACATTAATTAAACCTTCATTCAAAAATTGAATACTTGAACCAAAAGTAGTAGAATTTGTTGTACTAATTACAGCTCCAGAAAAATTGTGAATAGACCCACTTCTAAAACTTAAAATATTTCCATTTAACTCTCCGTAATTGTAAAATACTTTGTTATCGCCTTGGTTAAAATTAATATTTGCGTTTACAATTCCGTAATTATAAAATTCTGAATTAGGTATACTTGAAACGTTAGAATTGGAAGGCGTAAATTCACCATAATTTTTAATGGTTTTTTCTTGACTCCAGTTTCCAGATATAGCACCTGTAACAATCACATTTTCAGAGATACAAAGTTCAGTTTTATTTTTCAAATTAATATTATTCGAATAAATAAAGTCACCTTGTAAACAAACAGTTTTATTTGAAATATTGTTAGGTAGGTTTTGATTAGAAGTAATAACTATATCACAATCGCAATCCGAAGAAGATTGTGAATAACCTAAAATTGAACTTAACATTAAAAATACAACTAAAACAACTCTCATATATAAACTAATATTTTTTGCAAAAATAGTTTATGGAGAAGGATTTAATCGACTTAAACCTATAGAGAGTTTACTACAAATTAAATCTAAATTACTAACTATTAACTATTTAAAAAGTAGTATTAGTAAAATCTATATTTAATTCGTTCTTCGTTTTTAAAGACAAAATTTGCTTCCCAATAGTTTTATTTTTATCAGTAAAAAATGGGACTGGTAAATTTCTTTTTAAAGCTGAATGAGTATAAAACTCATTTTTTGACATAGCAACTTGATTTACTCCGTGGTAAATCGCTTGATGTGGAAAATTAGATATCACTTTAGAAATTAACTTTATACAATCTAAGCGATGAATTAAATTTACGGGCGCGGCCGGGTTTGCAATATTTTCTCTTCCAGACAAGAAATGGATTGGATGCCTTTTTCCACCTACAAGACCACCGAAGCGGATCACAGCAGTTTGTAAACGTTCATCATTTAAAAATATATTTTCAGCTTCAATTAATTGCAATGCCTTATTTGTATCTGCATTTGGTTGATCATTTTCAGTGTATTCTGGTATTGTTTCTAAATCTTTGAAAACACTTGTCGTGCCTACAAAAATTATTTTATTAAGGCTAAAAGTATGTAAAGCTGAATGCAATATTTTTATTTTATTGATAAATGAAGAGACATCATCTGTGCTTATTTTTGGTGGAATATTAATGATTAAAATATCTGTTGTAGATAGAAAATTAGATAAATCGCCTTTGATCTCAGTTTCCGCTAATTGAATTAAATGAGCGTCAATATCTGCTTTTAATAGTGCATCTTGTTTCTCTTTACTTGTACAGCTCCCGTTTACTAAAAAACCATCTTGTTGCAGTTGTAGCGCTAAACTTTTACCAAGCCAGCCTAATCCCAAAATACTAATTTTCATAATTTAATGGAATGGTATAGTTTACAATAATTGCATCGTTAATTATAAATGGCATAGGCATTTCGTTTTCAGGGCGACTTTTCACTTTCAATTTTTCATGATTTATTAAATTGAAGCTAGTTTCAAAGAGTTTTAATGAAGAAATATTTTTATTAGGTAGTGAAAACGCTATACTTAATTGTTCCTGATTAGCTACTTGATAAGTAAAAAACCGGTTTATGTGTTTTGCACTGCTTTGGTCTTCATCAAAAAAATAAGGCTCAGCATTAACTGTAATATTTGAAACTATTTCGGGTGTATCAACAAAAGCTTCAATACGTTTAGTTTCGGGTTTTGGTTTTATTTTCAATAAAAATCTAAAATCATTTTGAGACTCACCAATCAGTGACATTTCATAATCTGAAGTTGCAAAATCAACTTCTGGAGCTTTAGCAATATATCTAAAATTATTGCTGTATTTACTTTCCAGAATAGCTGTATTTAGAGTAGTATCATTTTTAAAATAATCTATATTCCAATTCGATAAAAATGGATCATAAGAAGTCCAATATGCAGATTTGGTGTCTACGTTATATAGATAATTCAAACTTGATGGTCTTGGCTGATTTTCAGTAAAGTCAGCTTCTAAATGTGCTTTTCCAAAAAAGAATAAACCAGCACATATTAGTAAAAAGTTTAACCCTTTAATCAGTTTAAAATCATAGAAAAGCGGAGAAATCAATACAAAAATCAATACTAATAAAATACAACTTATAAAAATTGAAGCAAGTCCTAAACCAACAGGAAAATAATAGAGAAATGGAGTTATTATAAATAGAACTGGTAAACTCAATACCAAATCTAACATCATGTTATTTTGTTTCAACAGAAGCTTAGCCAATAAAATTAAGCAAGACATGAATGCTGGAATTACAAAATAGCTAGCTCCAGGTAAGGCAAAATAAGCTATTATTGAAATGAGCAACCAGATATAAATACCAACTGATAAGAAACTTATGGCATTAAATTTTGAACGTAAAAACTTGAACAGGTATACTATTAGTCCAAGTGTAAATAATAAAAACGCAATTATATAACTCTTCCCATTATAAGGAAATCCATGCAAAATAAGCTGATAGTTTGGGTAGAAGTAAGCTATTATTTTCCAACCCAAGAAGCCAACTACAACAGCGACAATTAATAATAACGATACATATAAAAAAGAGTAAAGCAGCTTCTTTAAACTAAGTTGGTGCTTTTGTATTGCAAGATAATTAAGGAATAAAGTTGCTGAAAACGTGAAAAATGTAAGAAATAAAACTAAGCTTTGAGATAGATAAACCATGCCCAAAAATGGAAAGTTGAAATACACCACATCAGTTGTAGAAGAGATGCCTTGAAGTGAGTGAGTTGAAAAGTAATGCAATAAACTTAAGGCATATTCACCTTGCTGATTAAGAGATTTTAAATCTAGATTACTAGGTTGATCTAAAGCCGTATGGTAATTAAAATGGTCATCTATGTAAGCAAAAAAGTAGCTCGGTACATCTGCATATTTCCGAAAGATAGTAGAATCTGTATCGTTAGGCAGTAATTTATAAACCGAATACATTAATGAATTAGCAAAAGGACTATCTATATTAGCGTTTGAAAAATGTTTAATAAGCTCTTGGTTTCCCCCATTTACTTCCAAAATCATAGAGCTTGCCCCACTACTTCCTCTAGCTTCAAAATTAACAACTAGACCAATGTTTTTAGCCCAAGGATGTTTTTTAACAAATAATTTTGCGCCGTTCAAACCTACTTCTTCTGTATCTGTAAAAAGGATAATTATATCTTGTCTCGGCTTAACTCCTTTTTCTTTAAAAGCACGAACGGCTTCTAAAATAGCTGCTACTCCACTTGCTGCATCTGCAGCTCCATGAGATGAATATACAGCAGAATCATAGTGAGACATGAACACCAAAGCAGGTTCGTTTTTATTTTCACCTTCAATTTTAGCAATAATGTTTTCGGGTATAGCAATGCTTAATCCATATGAATAAGTTGTACTAAAATCTTGTTGTACATGCGCTTCTAGGTCTAATTCTTCTAAAGCTGATAAAATGTAATTACGTACTTTTGAATGTTCCGCTGCTCCTGTATAATGGGGTCTTTCTGCTATTTTTTGAACATGAGCTAGCGCATTTTGCACAGAAAACTCTTCAGGAGAAGTAGATGATTTAAGCTTAGGCTGTATGCTGTAAAACGAAATATAAATCGCTAAACAAACAAAAAAGAATTGAAATAAGGGTTTGATGTACTTCATGCTATTTCTTTTTTACAACAGCTAATAAATCATCACTTAATGGCAAATAACCATAATCGTAAACAAAATAGTAAGTCTGCCCTTTTTTAGTTGTGTATAGGCTTGTAAATAACTCAAAGTCGAAACCTTGGCTTAATAATTTTCTACGAGAAGTTTTTAACGTAGGGTCTGGATTTAATTTTTCAAGGATACGATAGTTCTTTCTTAGCTGATTATTTGTGTTCCTAATTAAGTTTTTGGAATCTGAATTAATGCGATTATTGTATGCATTTCTACAATAGTCTGAACAATATTTTTGATCTGACCTGCCTGTTAACTTAACGCCACATTCTTTACATGTTCTTTCCATCTTGAAATTTTAACTAAAATAATCATATTTATAATTAAGCTAAACAAAAGAGCATAAAAAAAGCCCCATAAACTGGGGCTTTAAATATTTATAATGAAAACTTACTCTTCTTTTGAAGTTTCAACGGTAGTTTCTACCCCTTCTTTTTCTTCAATAATTGTAAATTCACTTCTTCTGTTTTCTCTATGTTGTTCTTCTGTACAACCAGAACTACAGTCGTTAATTGGTTTAGACTCTCCTAATCCTGCAGCTTCTAAACGATCTTCAGCAATTCCGTTTTTAACCATGTAAGCAACTGTACTTTGAGCACGTTTCTCAGACAATCTTTGGTTATATTCTGCTGGACCTCTTCTATCTGTATGACTTTCT
This sequence comes from Psychroflexus sp., assembly GCA_965662165.1. Taxonomy (GTDB): domain Bacteria; phylum Bacteroidota; class Bacteroidia; order Flavobacteriales; family Flavobacteriaceae; genus Psychroflexus. The sequence continues at coordinate 13,361 of CBFIGU010000009.1, read as the reverse complement.
ACTCTTAAGCGAATATCTTCATACTTTTTAAGAGTTTCAATTAATTGATCTAAACCAAGTGCTGATTTAGGTTGAATTTCAGACTTATCAAACTCAAAATAAATTTCATCTAAAACAACTTTACGCTCTACGATTAATGGCTCGATAGGCTCTAAAGAAATTTTAATAGGCTGTTCTGTTCCTTCTGCTGAAATAGTTTTAGAAGCACTGTTGTATCCTTTTCTATTTGCCTGAACATCGTAATCTTCATAACTTATAACCAATAGTTTTGCAATACCATCATTTTTAGTTGAAGCTCTTTTTACTTCGTTCTCTTCATCGTCGTAAACTATAACTTCTGCACCTTCAATAGGTTGATTAGTTTCAGCATCGATTACACTTACTACTAACATTGTTTCATCCATTGGTTGAATTAGGTCTAAAGTAAATATATTATCTACTGTACCTAAACCATTTCGGTTAGAAGCTACATAGCCAGCTTTTTTGGCTGGGTAATAACTAAATGAAAAGTCATCTGCGTTTGTATTTACAGGCTTACCTAAGTTAGTTGGATAACCAAACCCAGACTTCATTTCTCTAGTATAAAAAATGTCTAAACCACCTAATCCTAAATGACCGTCAGTAGAAAAATACAGCACTTCATCTTCATCCATAAATGGAAAGCTCTCTCTTCCTGGAGTATTTACTTTATCTCCTAAGTTTTCTGGCTCTCCAAAGCTTCCATCTTCCATAATTTCTACACGGTAGATATCAGATTGACCAAAGCCACCTGGCATATTACTAGAAAAATACAAGTGCTTATTATCTGGACTTAAAGCTGGATGGCTGTAAGAATATTCTGACCCAGTAAAGTCTAATACTTGAACATCTTTCCATTCACCACTAACTTTAGTCGCTTTATATAATCTTAACTGTCCAATACCTTCTGAATTAGTTTCATATTTACGACCAGTGTAATCATTTCTAGTAAAGTACATGGTCTCACCATCATTTGTTATGGTAATGCTACCTTCATTGTAGTTTGTATTTACTTCTCCAGGAAGTTCAATTTCATTTTTAAATTCTCCGCCTACATTTTGAGCAACATAAATGTCTGTTGTAGGCTGGTCATTCCAGTCGTAAGTTGATCTAGATTCGTTTCTAGTTGAAACAAAATAAAATAAACCATTGAATTCATAAGCTCCAAAATCTGAATATTCTTTAGCACTCAATTCTAACAAGTCTGAAGTGAAGTTGGGAGCTTTTTGCTGTAATTCCTTTAAGTAATTTGGATTTGCTTTAAAGAATTTCGCTCTTTGATCATTTGGAGCTGCTTCTGCAAATTTGCTCATCATTTTATTAGATTCATCAAATTTTGCATTTGCTTTTAAAGCCTGTGCGTATCTAAAATAGTCTTCTGCAACTAAATCATCTTCCGTGCGCATAGCCAGCTTATAAAAACGCTCTGCTTGTTTCATCTCTACTAAATTGTAATAAGACTCCGCCAAACGTCTGTAAACATAAGGTGTACCATTGCCTTTATCTACAATTTTTTGATATTGTTCAGCAGCATCGTAATAAGCCAAATTATCAAAATATTTATCGGCTTTTGCGGTAGTTCGGTTTTGAGCATGCAATGCAGTAATTGAGATCAAGAAAACGAACGCTATATTTATAATTTTTTTCATAATTCTATATTGTTGAATTTAATGATTAGAAGTATCTTGGTGATAAGTATGCTTTTTTCTTAAAGAAGATATCGAATATAATGAATGCTTCATAAGAAGGTTCATTAAGATCGGTTTGTGTAGCATCATAAGCAAAACCTACATGCATCCATTCGAAAGGTTTTACGCCTACTAATGCACTAAATGCATCGTCTACTCTGTAAGAAGCGCCAATTTCAAAACGCTCATAAAATAAGAAGTTCGCGTTAAAGTCATACGATAAGTAACTTGAATCGAATTCTGAGATTTGAGTTTTAATGAAGGTAGATGGTTTAAACTTAATAAAGTCGTTTAAATCAAAAACGTACCCCATGGTCCCGAAGAAGTGTCTTTCTTGGTTTCCAAAAGCAGTTTCTCCATCTGTTACGAAGTGTGTAGACTCTAAAAAGTTAGGAACTGATAAACCTACATAAAAACGGTCTGAGTATAAAAACATTCCTGCTCCAAAAATACCGTAAGTTTCGTTATAGTTAGCACCAAAAGCTGGGTCTAATGCAATTTGCGTATTTACATTGGCTAAACCAATATCATGAAAAGTGGCTCCAGCTTTTACACCAAAAGCTAAATTCCATTGATCGCCTAATCTTAAGGTGTATGAAATATCTGCCATTAAATCGGTTTGTTCAACAGGTCCGATTTGGTCATTTATACCAGAAAGTCCTATTCCTAAATTATTACCTATTGGCGAGTGAGCAGCAAAAGTGAATGTACGTGGAGCTCCAGAAATACCAGACCACTGATCTCTAAATAAACCAGTTACAGAAAGACTTTCTTTAGAACCAGCATAAGCAGGATTCACCACGTTCATATTATACATATACTGCGTGTATTGTGGATTTTGCTGTGCATTAGCTTCAGGAAAAAGTGCTAAGCCAATCACACAGATTAAAACATAAATTTTTCTCATTGCGAAATCTTTAAATTATTGTTGTAGTTGTTGTTATTGTTCTTCTCTATTAATATATATCCATCCGCGCTCTACTTGCTCAAAGCCTTGACCAGCTTCATTCAATTTTAAAACGTAGAAGTATGTTCCTGTTACTAAATTATTTCCACCTTCATCTTGACCACAAAATTGATTTGTGTAAGATGAATCAGCTTCATAAATTTTACGACCATATCTATTAAATATCTGTAAGCTACTAATACCAGGTTCCATTGCTAAGAAACTTAAATCGAAACAATCGTTAATACCGTCAGCATTAGGTGAAATTCCTTCTGGTAAAGAACAGCTTATCATAATATTTCCGCTATTCATTGTAGAGCCAGCTTCACTTTGTCTTCTAAAGTCTACATTAAAAGTAGTTGAAACTTCACAGCCACCGATGATCACCGTTAATGAATACTCACCAACAATTTCATTTTCTGCAGTACCTACACCAGAAGTTAAACTCCAATCTAAATTAAGATTAGCTTGGTCTTGTGTAATAATTCCGTTAGGGTCTTCCCAAATAATTTCGTCTGCAGTGTTAAAGGTATAATTGCTTTGAATTTCTAAACTTGCTTCATCAAAACAAACTACATAATCAGGAACAAAAACATCTTGAGCTTCTGTAAATATAACTTCAACTTCATCAGTTTCAGTACATCCATTAAAAGTTGTACTTAATGAGTATACACCAGATGTTGTAACTGTAATAGTTGGCGTTGTTTCTCCTGTACTCCATACATAATCTACTTGACCTAAATCAGCATCATCTACTCCAACTAAATCTGGAACGATAGTAAATTCTGGAGATTGACCTTCTTGGATACAAGGCAACGGAGCATCACCAAGATCTAGCATATAATTAACTATAGAAACTTCAGCTTCAGCGGTAGCATCACAACCTAAAAAGTCAACTTCAACAGAGTAAAAATCTGCTTCATTAACTACCAAGCTAGATTCATTTTCTCCACTTATCTCAGTACCATTTTGAAACCAAGTATACGTGATTCCATCTGGGTCTATAGCATTTATTTCATTTATGTTATTAATTTCAGCATTAAGCGTAACAGAAGTATCATCGCAAATGGCAACATCTTCTAAAGTAACATCTGGAGTTGGAATAAAATCAACCGTTACTTCTGCAGTTACTTCACAACCTTCATAAGTAGTTGTTAAAGTGTAAACATCTGATGAACTTACTGTAATAGTTGGTGAAGTTTCACCCGTACTCCATAAATAATCAACGCTTGCTATTTCGGCATCTGTTAAATTTGTAAATTCTGGAACAATTTCAAAACTTGGGGAGTCTGAAACAGCTACACAACTAGACACATCTTCTCCAAGTGTCATATCATAATCAACTAACACAACAGAAGAAGATAAGTTTACAAGACATGTATTAAAATTAATTTCAACTTCGTAGTTTCCTGGTTGAGTCGCTGTAAGTATTGGTCCATTTTCACCATCAATTTCACTTCCATCCAGAAACCAAGTATAAGTAGGTCCGCTAGCATCTTGTGTTAATAAATCATCTAAGTTAGTTGGGGTTGCGTTTAACTCAACTTCCCCATCAGGACAAATTAAGGTATCTTCTAAATTACCTTCTGGGGTATCAAAGAATTCTAAACTTGTAATTCCTGTATTAAAACAACCTAAAGGAGCGCCATTTGGTCCAGGTATAAATGCAAAAACAGCATAAGAACCTGTTGTAGTCGCTTCTAGGGATGGGCCTTCTTCTCCTACCAATAATTCTGTAGGGTTTGCGTTGGGGTCTTCATTAAAGTACCATTCAAATACAATTTCTGTGTTGGCAGGAAGCCCTGTATCTAAAGATATTACAGTACCTGTACACTCTGCGTCAGGGTCTTGTAAAGTAATTGGATCACCCAAATCAATATCTCCTAAGCTAAAGCTTTCACCTTCAATAAAAACGGCAGAATTAAAAGCAGTATCTCTACTATCGCTTATGGTTAATTTAATTTTATAGATCTGTCCAGCTATAACTTCTGTTGAAGCTACTAACGGGATGGTCTGACCATTGAATGCAGTTGAGCCATTTCCGGAATTTGCAGCATCGTAGAATTGTGCTGCAGCAAATTCTCCCGGATCTCCTGGATCACATGTTGTAAAGTTATGAATGTTAGTAACCGTTGCTGGAATATTTGTTCCTGGCAGAGTAGCAATATTTAGGCCTCCCATATCAACATTTACATCTGGCGTATTGGGATTTGCATCTGTATTGTATGGATTTACGTCTTGAAAAACCCCCGGTGTACCAGCTGGAAAATCATCTACTATTAAATTTCCATCCACATCGTAAGGTCCACTTATAATGAATGCAAACGTATCTTCGAAAGTACATGGAAAATCGAAAAAGTCATCATATTCTTGAGATGCCATTAAGTAGTTGAATGAAATTTCATTAACAAAAGGCACAAAATCAAACTCAAAAATCGTTGCGTTATTTGAGTCTTCACCACTTAAAGCGGCTAAGTCAGGATCTCCAGTCCAACCACCAAAACCACCGCCAATTGGTCCGTTGGGGATTGAAGAAACATCTGTACTCGCTAAGATTATTCCATCTTCGAAAGGAAAATCTGCTCCGTTAGATTCAAAGTAGCCAAAACTTTCAAACGCCTGACCATCGAAACTTGCATTCATTGGAGATGTAATATTATCTACTTGAGCACAATCACCTTCAATTAGAACTTCATTCACAAGATATTCTACTGAATATCCATCTGTAGGTTCTGGCAGCGGGTTTACAGTAATTTGCTGTGCAAAACTCCCTATGGGAATCATGAATAGCAAAAACAAATAATTTAATTGCTTCATACGAATTGATTTAATTTGTTTTTATTGTTCTCTGTTAATATAGATCCAACCACGGTGTTCTCTTCCGTATACTGGGTCTTCTTGGTTAAACTTAATTACATAAAAATAGGTTCCTGTAACTAAGTTAGATCCATTTTCGTTTTGTCCTATAAACTCGTCAGTATAATCGTTCTGTTTAAAAACTGATTTACCAAATCGATTAAAGATTTCTAAACTGCTTATTCCTGATCGATCTGCAAGGAAACGTAAATCTAATCTATTATTAATACCATCTGGAGACATTCCTTCTGGGATTATACAATTATCAATATCATAACGATCTAAGTCTATCTGAGCAGAATCTGCAATACAATCTCCACCAATATTCACAGATAAAGAAATAACATCTTGATTTGGATTAGCATCACTACCAATTTCGTAAACTAGCTCAGCTTGATTTTGGTTTGGCTGCTCAACACCGTTTACAAACCAAGTATAGGTAACATCATCTCCTTCTACACCTGTAACTTCTGATGCAATTACTACTTCTTCTCCTACACAGAATAAATTATCAAATGAGTCTGTAGTTAAGGTAACACCTGTAAATCTAGATACCACTTCTATTTCTTGAACAAATGCACAGTCTTCAGAATCACTATACGCTGTTAATTCGTAGGTGCCAAAACCATAATCGGCAGCTGACAACAATTCCATGAACTCATCTTGTAATAACACACCATCTAATCTCCACTCGTAAGTAGTTAATGTTGCATCTACGTTTGTAGGAGTAGCATCAAATACTACAGAAGATAAATCACAAGTTTCTACTTCTGTGGGTAGAGTAATCACTGGCGATTCATTAAATATATATTCCACTTCGGCAGTTTCTACACATCCATCTACTGACACTTCAACACTATATACTCCGGATTCTGAAACTTCAATGGAAGAAGTATCTTCACCCGTGCTCCATAAATAAGTAATGGTAGCTGTATCTTCAACTTCACCAGTTAAAGTAGCATTAATGGTTTGAGCATTTTCTTCATCACAGAAAGTTGCATCACCACCCAAGTCGATTTGATAATTTGCACCTTGAACATTTATATCAAAACTTGAAACACATTCAAAATTTGTACTTCCTAGTAATTCTTCAGTAGTAATTTCAACCGTGTAAACTCCAGTGTTATCAACAAAAAGCTCTGCATTTGTTTCACCTGCAATCGCACCGTTTTCGTCAAACCATTGGTAAGCAATGCTCGTATAATCAACACTATTAACAGGAGTTGCATCTAAGGTTAAACTTTCACCTTCACATAAATTCTGTTCTAAGTCCAAGCCAAGTTCAGGTTCTTCGGAAAGACGAACCGTGAAAAACTCTTCGGCAAAAGTATTGTCTTGCGCTTGCGAAAGCACAAAATAGGTTCCAGATTGCGTTGCTGTGTAATCTTGGTTTTCACCATTTTCTACTGGAACGTAATTAGAAGTATCCGTTGGATCTGCTTCTGGATCGTCTAAAATAAACCACTGGTATGCATTACCATTAGGCACTTCTGAAGAAATAACTACACCATCTGAAGCACAACCATTAATTACACCAAACACATCATCACAATTGGTTGAGCCGCCGCCTGGCTGACCTAGATTGGTTTGATTAAGTGAAATATACCCTGGTGATTGATTGAAGTTGGTAATTAATACAATGTAAATCTCTCCAACTTCTGCATCTGGTATAGTCATTACTTCTTCTGCTACAAAACTATAACTACAATCTACTTGCGTAGAAGTATTTAAGTTATTACAATTGGTATCAACATCATCAAAAGGACCCCAAGTAATAAAGTCCACATCTAACAATTCACCAATGGATTGTCCGTTTTCATCGAAAGCGGTAGACTGCGTAATTAAAAACTCTAAATCTCCTTCTTCTTCAACGGTAATATAAAACCAAGCAGGGTTAGGCTGTGTTGTTAAACAATCGTAATCTGGTCCAGCTTCAGAAAGCGTTTCATCTAAGTAAAAATATCCATTTGGAAACACTAAAGGAGTAGGATTTCCTTCATCATCTACTGGAGCACAGAATGGCTCTAAATCTGAACATAGCTGATTATCTTCAAAGAACTGAGGAGTTGTTATGCATAAATTGAAATTAGCATCAGCTTGAGAATATTCTGTGCCACTAAAATTATAAATTCTAACATAGTAAGTTTCACCTGGCGTTAAACCTTCCGCAGTAATCGAATTACTATTTCCAAAATTATCAAACTCAGTACTACAGTACAATTCTGTTAAGTTTCCACAATCATCTGTATAAATGGCTGAACCAAAGTCAGGAGCACCAAATCCAGTTTGTGATGGAATAATTGTAGTAGTATGAACGTCAGCTGTAGCTGTAAACTCAAACCATACATCTTGCGTAATGTTAGCGTGACAAGAAGATGGAACACTTGTAGCACCTGATTGGAATAAGGTACCCGCATTTAATTCCACACAAAGATTTTCTTCATTAACAACTGCTACCTCAGCAGATTCACAAGAATTATTATCAGGAGGACATGCCAGTTGTGTTAAATTCCCACTAGAAATCACACAGTTTGCATCGTCTATATTTGCAACTACAATTTCCACGTTAGTACCATTAGGGTAAGGCCCAAATTGCTGTAATCCAGTTTCCGTTAAGCCTAAAATTTCGTTTCCTTGATTGTCAGTTACATCTAGAGCTGCTGCTGAACCTAAATCATCTATATTGACATCAATAAAGAATTGATCTACTCCACTTGCACAATCATCAATTAAATCGAAAGTAACATCTGGATTAACACAAGTTGCACAAACAACAGAATATTCAATTAAGTCTTCTGCGCCAGAGTCACAAGAAACAGATCCGTCCGATGTAATTTGAAATGAAATACTACCTCCTGATGATTGGAAAGAAAGTCCAGTCAAATCTTCTACACCGTCATCACTTGTAAAAAGCACTGTTCCATCTGTATCGAACACTATAAAAGTATCAAATGGAGCACCTTCAATAGTACCCGCATCAATATTAAAATTAAGTGGAGTACCATCTTCACTTACATATTCAATAGTAACATCTTCGTTATTACCATAACAAAATGTTTCATTTAAAGGTGTATCACAAGCCACTTCGGTAAGTGTACAAAATTCTTGAGTAAAAACACTTGAGTTTACCGAGCAATTTGCATCGTCTAAACTTTGTACATTTACTGTCACATTAGATCCATTTGGATAAGGCCCTACCTGAACCACACCTGTTGCAGTCACTGTTTCTGTAGAAACGCCTTCTGAATCTGTTACTTCTAAAGTTGAAGCTGTACCTAAATCAGTCACATTCACATCTATAAAAAACTGTGGCGCATTTAAACAATCGCTAACTTGGGTAAATTCTACAGTTGGATTGGTACAGGTTGCACAAGCAACAGTATAGTCTAATTCAGGTTGTTGACCTGTCTCACAAGAGTTAAAACCACTTGATGTTATTTGAAAAGATATGGTGTCTCCAGTAGACTGAAAGGTTAAACCCGTCATGTCACCATCACCATCAAAAAGCACAGTGCCATCAGTATCAAAAACCACAATACCATCAAAACCATCAATCACACCAGCATTAAAGGTTAAATTTAGAAGTGAACCGTCTTCACTTACAAACTCTAATGTAGTATCATCGTTGTTAGGATAGCAATACGCACCTTGAAATGGCGTACTACATTCAACTTCTGTTAATGTACAAAAATCTTGTATAAATTCTTCAGAAGAAACAACACAATTCGCATCGTCTAAGCTTTGTACATCTATAGTAATATTAGAACCATTTGGATAAGGCCCCATTTGCACCACGCCAGTTGTAGTTACTGTTTCTGTAAACAATCCATCTGAATCTGTTATTTCTAAAGATGACGCAGAGCCTAAGTCAGTTATATCTACATCAACAAAAAACTGTGGCGCATTTAAACAATCACTTACTTGCGTAAATTCGACCGTAGGATTGGTACAGGTTGCACAATTAACGGTGTACTCTATTTCAGGACGTGCTCCTGATTCACAGGAAACCGAACCATCAGAAACAATTTGGAAGGATATGGTATCTCCAGTGGACTGAAAAGATAAGCCTGCAATAACACCATCACCTGTAAATAGAACAGAACCATCAGTATCAAATACTGTAATAACATCCCATCCTGCTTCTACGTCACCCGCATCGAAAGTTAAGTTTAAAGGCGAACCATCTTCACTTATAAATTCTAAAGTAGTATCATCATTATTTCCATAACAATAGGTTGAACTGAAAGGCTGAGCACACTCAATTTCAGTTAAAGTACAGAAATCTTGACTAAAAACACCAGATGCAACATTACAGTTTGCATCATCTAAACTCTGTACATCTATAGTAACGTTTGAGCCATTTGGATAAGGCCCCATTTGAACCACACCAGTTGTAGTTACAATTTGTGTAGAGACACCATCTGAATCTGTTATTTCTAAGGATGATGCAGAACCTAAATCTGTTATGTTTACATCAATAAAAAACTGTGGTGCATTTAAACAATCGTTTACTTGCGTAAATTCTACCGTAGGATTGGTACAGGTTGCACAATTAATAGAATATTCAATTGCTGAAAAACTTCCAGATTCACAAGATACAGATCCATCTGTATCCATTTCAAAAGAAATGCTATCCCCTGAAGATTGATAAGATTGACCTGTTAAATCTCCATCTCCGGTAAAAAGAATAGTACCATCTGAATCAAATATCGTAATCACATCCCATCCAACTTCGACTAATCCCGCACTAAAGTTTAAATTTAGTTGAGACCCATCGTCACTTACAAACTCAAAAAGGCTTGTATCATTGTTACCATAACAATAGGAATCACTTAAAGGGGTTTGACAATCTATAGTAGTTTGAGCTACTGCATTTGCTGTAAATAAGAATATAAAACTGAGGAGTAATTTTTTAAACATCTAATAAAGTTTTATTTTGGGGGACAATATAGGAATTTGTTAGCGTAAAGTTAACACAAACCTAAAAAAATGAGTTAAAAATCAAATACAATTTGATTCTCAGCAATAAAGAAAATTTAAATGCGAATTTCTATTACATTAAGTTCCGTACTTTTGTAAAACAAATTTGATAAATGATAGAAAAAGAAAAAACAACTTACGAAAAAGTAGTTTTAATAGGAATTATTAATCAACAGCAAGATGAAGAAAAGTCTAAGGAGTACCTAGACGAATTAGAATTTTTATCTTACACTGCTGGTGGAGAAGTCACCAAGCGCTTTCAGCAAAAATTAGACAAACCTAACCCAAAAACCTTTATTGGCACCGGTAAACTCAACGATGTTCGCATATATGTTGAAGAAAACGATATTGGAACCGCTGTATTTGATGACGAACTTTCTCCGGCTCAGCAAAAAAATATTGAAAAGATTTTAAAATGTAAAGTTGTAGATCGAACCTATTTGATATTAGACATATTTGCTCAGCGCGCCCAAACTAGTTACGCCCGCACCCAAGTTGAGTTAGCACAATATGAATATTTATTACCCCGCTTAGCTGGTTTATGGACTCACTTAGAACGCCAACGTGGTGGTATTGGCATGCGTGGTCCTGGTGAAACTGAAATAGAAACTGACCGTAGGATAGTAAGAGATAAAATTGCTTTGCTAAAAAAGAAATTAGCTACCATAGATAAACAAATGGAAGTACAACGCGGAAATCGTGGAAGTTTAGTAAGAGTTGCTCTTGTAGGTTATACTAATGTAGGTAAATCTACACTTATGAATGTGATTAGTAAAAGTGAAGTTTTTGCAGAAAATAAATTATTTGCAACCTTAGATACAACCGTCAGAAAGGTTGTGATTAGAAACTTGCCTTTTTTACTCACGGATACGGTTGGTTTTATTCGAAAACTTCCTACACAGCTTGTAGAATCATTTAAGTCTACACTAGATGAAGTAAGAGAAGCCGACCTTTTATTACACGTTGTAGATATTTCTCATAAAAGCTTTGAAGACCATATCGCTTCAGTGGAATCTATTTTAGAAGAAATAAAATGTCAAGACAAGCCTAGCATTATGATTTTTAATAAGATTGATGCTTATAAACCTGAACCTTTTGATGAAGATGACTTAGAGCACGAGCGTAGCAGCGAACACTTTAGCTTAGATGAATGGAAAAAAACCTGGATGAATAAACTTAATGAAAATGTACTGTTTATATCTGCAACTGAAAAAGAAAATATTGAAAGTTTTAGAAAGAAGGTTTACGAAAAAGTAAGAGAAATTCATATTACTCGCTTTCCGTACAATAACTTTTTATATCCAGAATATGAAGCTTTTCTTCCTGAAGAAGATTAAAAATCTTTAGGCGTTGGCAAAATCCAAGGATTGGTTTTAAAATAATTAAAATTAACCTTAGCCAAATCTACGGATGAGTCTATTAATTTATAATAAGGCCTTGTATTTACTTTAACTTTAGAATAAGCATATACTTTTACGTTTTTGCCTTTTGCTTCAAAATCTTGATGAATATATTGTGCTAATTGCCAAATACAGTCGGGTTTAGACATCACTTTATGTTGCCTATCGGTAATGTATTGGCTAGGCTTAATCGTAATTGTATCATTTGTTTTTGTATCTACTACTTTATAGTAGGTTATTCCTTTTTTAGCTCTCAGCATCATTCGCCAGCTTAGCCTGTGTCCTTCTTCAGACCAAAGTACGTCACTATTTATAAAGTGATGTCTTACCGGTAAGGCAATTTGAATTAAAAACCAAATTGCTAAAAAAGCAATCAGTAAGTTTTGCTTATTCCTGCTTGGCAAAAGTACTTCTGCTTTGTTGTAAAAAGGTTTTCGACTTAAAAATTGGCTATTTATTCTTTGTGAAGGAAAAAAGAACAGCATGAAAGCTAGCGACAGATAAGGGAAAATACCAATATGAAAAACAAAACTATTAAACAGGTGAAAAAAGATTCCAAAAACAAAAGCAAACATTCTGGTTGGTTTCCAAAGCAACATAGGCACAATTAGCAAATCAAATAAAATGCCTACATAAATAATAGATTGGTGTGCAAAATCGATTTGTAAGGCTTCTCCCACCAAGGGAAGATTTCGTTTACCATTCATAAGCAATTCGGGGAATGTCCCATCTAGCCAATCGGGATAAAATTTAGCCACAGAAGCATACGTATATACCACCCAAAGTTGAGCAATAATGAATATCCTAATCCAATTTGGCATGCTTGTACTTTGCAGGTTAGGGTTACGTTTAGCATCAAATGAAAAATAGCGATGTGCCGGAGCAATACACATAAAAAACAAAATAATTATAAGTAAATAGTAGTGATTATTATAAGCTGACTTTTGCATAAAATAAGCAGCTATCCAAAATACTGTGTACGCATAAACTCCTATTTTATAACGATAACCCGTCATTACCATTAATCCAAAACATCCCATAAGTACAAAGTGAATATACATGTAAGGACCTTGTAAATATTGTAAAAAATTTAGCCCTAAGAAATTGAATGTAAACTCTGGCTCAACTAGAACTCTTTTTACCCAACCTGTCGCTATTGCCCCCCAGGCTTCTAAAGTTATTAATAAACCAAAAAGAACTCTAAATACAATTAAAGACGAATTATCAATATGTTTAAAAAGCCACTTCTTCACTTTTTAGTTTTTATTAAAGTACTTGCGAGTAAAGTTTTCATCTGCTTTCATAGCAGACTTTAAGACCTCTACTCCTGAGAATTTTTTTTCTTCTCTGATGTAATGTAGCAATTCTACCTGAATCACTTTACCGTATAAATCTTCATTAAAATCAAGAAAATGAACTTCAATACTTTTATCTGCTCCACCAACAGTGGGATTTGTACCAATATTCATCATT
>CBFIGU010000008.1:0-42680 GCA_965662165.1 Psychroflexus sp. | reverse complement strand
TTTGAGTAAATAGTCAACATTTTATCAAAGAAGAATATTTCATTACATTTCATAAAAAAGCCTTCTGCGAAATACAGAAGGCTTTTTTATGAAATAAGTAATTCACTTTACTTTACAAGAATTTGATATCCCCAAGCTGGATAAATAATTTTAGTTTCTTTATCAAAATAGTCTTTCTCACCCGTCATATAATCTGTAAATTCACCTTCTAATTCAAGGTTAAATTCCATTTCTTTATCTGTCATATTTGCAATAAAGATTACATTCTCGTCTTTCTTATTGCGTTGAAAAGCAAGCACGGCTTCATTATTAGAAGTGTTAATTCGTTTATAGGAAGCCGCTTTTTTTGCACCATTTAAAGCTACGTTATTCGATTTTAATTTGCCTAATTTTTCAAGTAGTGGCCACATTTCTCCCTTCACTTTAGGAATCGTATCCTTTTCAAAAAACTTTAAGCGATGATTCATATCATATTCTTGCCCGCTATATATAAGTGGCATACCAGGAATGGTATAAGAAAAAGCTGTCATTAATTCTGCGGCATCACCCATGCGTTCTGTGACTGTTCCGTTCCATGAATTTTCATCATGGTTGGTCACAAAATTCATTAAATAATCATCTTTTTGATATGTAGTATCAATCTTAGTCATATAATTATCCCAAGCTTCAACCGTTTTCTTACCTTGAGCTATTTCATTCTTTAAATGGTGACCTTCCCAATTGTAACCCATGTCGAAAGCTTCATGAAAGAGTTCTTTCTCTTCACTTTCAGCTAGCATAAATACAGGCTTAACTTTTTTCAATTCTTTTACAGCCATTTCCCAAAAAACTGTAGGAACTTCACCTGCTACATCACATCTAAATCCATCAATGTTTTTTTCTTCAACCCAGAACTTCATTTCATTTTTCATGGCTTCATGTAAACCCATATTATCATAGTCTAAATGAGCTACATCGGTCCAACCCCAAGTTTCCCCTGTTTCTTTGTTGATAGGATCTGTAATTTCACCAGCTGCATTTTTAACATAAAATTCTGGATGCTCTTTTATCCAATTGTGATCCCAGCCAGTGTGATTAGCCACCCAATCTAAAATAACATACATATCATTATCGTGAGCGGTTTCTATTAGTTTTTCTAAATCTTCCATACTACCAAACTCAGGATTAACAGCTGTATAATCTGAAATAGCATAATAACTTCCTAAGTACTTTTTCTTTTCTTCTTCATCTTCAATATCTTCTATAGATAAATCTGGAGTTGCTTTACGTTTAGTCATTGAAATGGGATAAATAGGCATCAACCAAATTACTTTAACGCCCAGATCTTTTAATTGCGGAATATCTTTGGTAAAAGCTTCAAAAGTTCCTTCTGGTGAATATTGACGAATGTTTGCTTCATAAATCACAGCAGATTCTAAAGCTTCATTGGTAACCACTAATTCTTTGGGTTGCTCTTCTTTTTCAAGTGGTTTTCTTGCTTTATCTTTTGCTTCATTTACACAAGATGCAAAAAGCAAAACGCTTAACCCTATACTGCATAATTTCTTCATAATTTACTATTTAATGTCTAATTAATAATTGTGATTCTTCTTCTTTTATATGAACATCTTTAATGTAGAGTGTTTTATTTTCATATTCGTAAGCTAAAGTCTTTCCGTTGTACATTACTGAAATAGGTCTCTTTTTCCAATTAACCATTTCGAAATGAATGGTTTGTAAGTCAGACTCAAAATTGCTTCCAACTTCATGATGAAACTGTATCTCGCTTACCTCATCAAATTGCTCAAATCCTAAATGAAGTATTTCGTAAGCTTGATTTTGAAATGATTTTGCTGTTTTACCATCATCATTATAAAAACTTCGTTGGGATGCTTCAACCGCTTCATCAAAATAATATTTGAAATTTAAATCATTGAACTTATAGTTTTCGGTTGTTTGGTAAACTTTTGAATGCGGAACAAAAGCACCCGCTCTCACAAAAGTTGGTATATATTCTTCATGTGTTTTTATCATTTCAAAATTTCCAGCTTCGTACTTTTGGTTGGTATAAAAATCAAACCAATTGTTAGTCTTAGGAAAATAGACTTTTTTGAAGGTTTGTTCTGCTTCTAATATGGGTGAAATTAAAAAATCGTTTCCCCATAAATAAGTACTACTGATGGTGTACAACTCAAAATTATTGGGTTCTTCCATGAATAATGGACGCATTAATGGAGTTCCCTTTATAGAATTTTTAAAAGCTATATTATAATTATAAGGTAACAACTGGTAACGTAATTCTATAGCTTGTTTGGCCAGTTGCTTAGCCTTTTCGCTTCTAAAAACAGGTTCTGATGCAACATCTTCTTGAGCATGTGGTCTATAAATGGGTTGGAAGACTCCATATTGTAACCAACGTACATACAATTCATCATCTAGTAAATCTCCTGCAAATCCACCTAAATCTGAATGCATATAGCCCAAACCTTGCATTCCCATTTGTAAGGAAATTTCAGGTTGAGATTGCAAGCCACCCCAACTTCTATTTACATCTCCAGACCAAGGAATCATCCCATATTTTTGAGCTCCAGAATAGCCTGCTCGCATCAAAATAAAAGGACGTTCTGAAGGAAATTCCTTTTGATAATTATTGTAAATAATTTTAGCCCATTCTGTACCAAAAATATTATGCACTTGGTTCGCGGTTTTATTGTTATAATGAATTAAATGTTCAGGATGCACTTCTGGCTCACCTAAATCTCCCCACCAACCGGTCGTACCTTGATTTTTTAAATCTTTATAAATATCCCAAAGCCAATTTTTAGCTTCAGGCTTAAATACATCTATTAAAGCCGTATTCCCAAAAAAGAAATCGTAAGTAGCTGGGTTGCCTGTCGAGTCGATAGCTAATACTTCTTTTTCTACAGCTTCTTCCCATCGTTTAGCAGTGGTAAGCATAAAAGGTTCTGTTATTAAAACAGTTTTAATGCCTTTATCTTTAAATCGCCTCATCATGCGTTCTGGATGAGGAAAAGAATCTTTTTCAAATTCTAAATTCCCCATGGTGCCCATCACTTCATTTCCAAACCAATATAAGTCTAAAATTACCGCATCTAAAGGAATTTGTTCTTGCTTAAATTTAGCTACCGTCATTTCTGTTTCTGCCTGTGAATGATAGCCAAATCTACTAGCAAAATTTCCTAAGGTCCATCTTGCTGGCATAGGTTGCTTGCCTGTTAATTGTGTATAATTTTGAAGAATAGTATCCCAGTCATCAGCAGCTATAAGTTGAAATCGCTTAGCTCCTGAAGTTGCTTTATAAGTAACCGTATTGTTAAACTGAGCATCTAAATCTAAGCTACCAGTTGTTGGATTATCAAAATGGATTAAGTATTTTTTTGAAGAAAATAAAATTGGCAAAGCAAAATTCATTTGTTCTGAACGGGTCTCGTAACCGTAATGTGCTCTGTTGTAAAGCGGTAATTTATGTCCACGCCGATTCATACCTAATGCGCGAGCTCCACCGCCCATTATAATTTCATTTTCATCAATTTTAAAGTCTATTTTAACTTCATCTTTAGCAAAGCCTTTATGTTGCTTAAGCAATTCCTTACCCTTATAAACATAGCGAATAGCAAAAGGCTGTTTTTGAATTTCTACTCCCAAACCGTACTGAAAAAGTTCTAAAGTATTTAGGTTTGTTTTTACTTCGATAGAAGACTTAGGTTTAGGCAATTCTACCGCATGGGATTTGGGTAGGCTTTCTAATTTATTTTCAAGGAAACTTACTTGTAAAACTTCCCGATTAATAAAATTGAATTCATAAAAACCATTTGAAGTTTCTACCAAAAAAGTATGTTCATCTTGTTGCGAAAAGCTTTTGAATTCTGTTTGTTGTGCCTTTAGCTGAAAACTAAAAACCAATAATAAAATCAGTAGTCTTAGGTGTATTTTGGGTATATATTTCATATTAATTAGGTGCTAAAGCAAATTGAAGTGGAATATGCAAACGCTGATTCCAAGATGTCTCACTATGGTCGGTGCCTTCAAATTTCAAATTTTTAAAAGATGATTTATCGTAGTTATTTGAGATAAATACCTGATTTACATCATCTTCAAATGGTGGGTATAAAGCATCTAAGGTTTCTGTTCCAAAATCAAAATAAAATTTGTGATGGTCTGAAGCCGTAGGCAGTTTTTCTTTTATGTAGCTAAAAAAAGCTTCAGGTAGAGGGTTATTTTCAAAAGGCATTCCGCCTGGCCAATGTGTTGACATACAAATGGCAGTACCGAACACATTTGGCTTTTCTAAAGCAGTATACCAAGAAATCAATCCACCCATGCTAGAGCCTGCAACAGCTCGATCTCTACTATTTTCGCTTACACTAAAGTTAGTTTCTATTAAAGGTAAAACTTCTTGAGTAATAAACTTGATGTAATTATCAGAATTAATGTCTTTTCTGAAAAGAGTTTCACTTTGTGCAAAGTTTTCTTGTAAAACTGATTGGCGAGTAGAATCTGAAAGTTGTTCCCATGGTTTCTGTGGGAAATAATCGGTATGTCTATCTTCATTTACGTTCCACATTCCTACAACTATGGTAGGCTTCATTTTGCCTTCTTTCATCAAACGAGTAATCGTCTCGTCTACTTTCCACTCTTGTTTATTCCATGTGGTTGTAGAATCAAAAAGCATCTGCCCATCGTGCATGAACAAGGTTGCATATGTTTTTTTATCTGAATAATTTTCTGGCAACCAAACATCTATATTTCTAGGACTTACAAATTTTGATTCGTAATTTTTAATTCTAAATAATTTACCAGAAGATAAGACAGCTTCTTTTACTTCTTTAAAAGGAACTTTATTTTCTAACTGTGGCTTTTCTTGGTCTATTTTATCTTTAGATTTTTCTTGCTTACAACCCGAGAGTAAAATTATTCCAATTAATAAAAAATATAAAGACTTCATTTACTTAATTTTTAGTGGTATATAAAGTGATACCATGTTTTACTTGTATAGTTTCTTTAAACGAAAACACCTCACTTGAATGAAGGTTATAAAATTTTTCGCCTTCAAGGTTAAGTTCAGCAAATCGATTTAAGTCTATGTTTGTTTGGTTTTCATTTTTATTTAAAACCAACATAAAGGTTTCGTCTTCATATTGTCTAAATAAAACATAAATTCCATCTACTGGAGCAAAATGAATAGTTTTACCTTCATGAATAGCTTTAGATGTTTTCCTATATTTAAGTATGGTTTGTAAAAAGCTTTTAAAGTCTAATTGTTGTTCTGTAAGACCTGTTTCATTGAAAACATTTACCTGATCTCCTTCCCAACCACCCGGAAAATCAGTTCTAATTAAACCATGATCTCCTGGCTTTTCAGAATCATCCATCAAAATTTCGGTACCGTAGTATATCTGTGGAATGCGTGGAAGACTTAGCAGCAAACCCATAGCCATTTTTGTATTTTGTATATTTTCATGCAATTGAGTGAAAATTCTACTTTTATCATGATTATCTGCAAAAACCATGATGTCTTTTGGAGTTGGGTAAATAAAATCATTAGCTAGGCCTTCATAAATTTTCACTAAACCTTGATCCCAAGATTCTTCTTCATTTAAGGCATCAACAATGTTTTGTTGCATCGGGAAATCCATTGTAGAAGTTAAGTAAGACCTGTATCCGTCTTTATTATTGCTTCCATCTTGCCAGTAAGAGACCAATAAAGGGTTGTAGCTCCATTCTTCACCTACAATACTAAAATTAGGATATTCAGTCATAATGGCTTTAGCCCAATCAGCCATAAAATGCTTATCAGGATATGGATACGTGTCTTGTCTAATTCCACCCAAATGCAAAGTTTCTATCCACCAAATAGAATTCTGAATCAGGTATGTCGCCATAAACGGATTTTGCTGATTTAAGTCGGGCATAGAAGGTACGAACCAGCCTTTTTGCATTTTAGCAGCATCATCTTGAGATGCATAAGGATCTTGATTAGTTGTTCTTCTATGATTTGAAGTTGGGATTTCAACTCCATTTTGAAACTTATGTTGGTAATTAACCCAATCTGAAAATGGTAAATCTTTCATCCACCAATGTTGCTTTCCGCAGTGATTAGCAACCATATCCATGATCAGCTTCATATTTTTTTGTCGAAGCTTATTGGCTAATTCTTTGTATTCTGAAAGTCTACCAAATCTAGGATCAACTTTATAATAGTCTGTAATTGCGTAACCATGGTAAGAAGCATTTGGCATATTGTTTTCTAATAACGGACTTGGCCAAACTGCTGTAAAGCCCATTTCATAGATATAATCTATGTGATTGGTAATACCTTCAATATCACCACCATGACGTGCATAGTCATCACTTCGGTCAATTTTAGTTTCTAAAAGACTTTCAATTATATCATTATTAGGATTAGCGTTTGCAAATCGGTCTGGCGTTATTAAGTAAATTGCATCACTACTATCAAAACCAATAAACTCTTCTGCTGCTTTTTCTCTTGACTTTAATTCATAAATATAAGTCAAGTTTTTGCTCCCTTTTTTTCTAAATTGAATATGAAAATCTCCAGCTTTAGCTTTAGCAGAAATCTTTAAATCAATAAATACATAGTTTGGGCTACCTGCTAGGTGAACATCGATAATTTCAACTCCTTTCTTTTTTATAGTGGGTTGGTATGTAGAAATATTTTCTGCATGCACCAATAATTGAAGCTCTTGATTTTCGAAACCAATCCACCAGTTAGGTGGTTCAACTCGTAAATTTTGAGCGAAGGAATTTGCTATACAAAAGCAAAATAAAATTATGAATAAGAAATTGTTTGTTTTCATTGCACAATACCAGATTTTATGTAAAAAGAAGGTTAAGGTCCAATTATTCTTCTTGTTTATTGTTAATTATACCGTTAGCGTTTCAGCTTGAATCCTTCTTGCTTTTCCATCAACGTAAATTTCTATCTCTTCTGAGCCTTCCAATTTAAAATCTACATTGGTTTTTGAAACATTTACGGTGATAATCTGATTTCTAAAATTGACTTTAAATGAATAAGAATTCCACTGTGATGGTATTTTTGGAGAAAAATGTAATTGGTTATTTTTTATACGCATTCCACCAAAACCTTCAACAATACTCATCCAAGTTCCTGCCATGCTGGTTATATGACAACCTTCTTCAACTTCTTTATTATAGTCGTCTAAATCTAAACGAGAAGTTCTTAAATAAAATTCATAAGCTTGCTCCATTCTATCTAATTTTGCTGCTTGTATACTATGTACACAAGGAGAAAGTGAAGATTCATGAACGGTAAAAGGTTCGTAAAAATCAAAATGCTTTTGCAATTCTTCATCTGTAAAATGATCTTCAAAAAAATAGAAACCTTGCAAGGTGTCTGCTTGTTTTATGTACGGCGAACGTAAAATTCTATCCCAAGACCAATGTTGGTTAATAGGACGCTGCTTTGCATCTAAGTCTTCAACACGAATCATTTCTTTATCTAAGAAGCCATCCTGCTGTAAATATACATCATGTTCTTTAGAATACGGAAAATACATATTAGATGTAATTGATTTCATTTCATCAATTTCTTGCTTTTCTAATTTCGAAATTTTGATGATGCGCTCAAAATCATCAACATAATCTTTTTGAAGAATCTCAAGATTTTGAAGCATATATTCCATACACCATTTGGCCATGTAATTAGTGTACCAGTTGTTGTTTACATTATTTTCGTACTCGTTAGGCCCTGTTACACCTAAAATTACCCATTTATTTTTGTGTGTAGAAAAAGTGGCGCGTTGTTGCCAAAAACGAGCAATTCCTATTAAAACTTCCATTCCCATTTCTGGTATGTAAGAATAATCACCTGTAAAACGGTGGTAATTATAAATAGCAAATGCAATAGCTCCATTTCGATGAATTTCTTCAAAAGTAATTTCCCATTCGTTGTGAGATTCTTCACCATTCATAGTAACCATAGGATATAGAGCAGCTCCATTTGTAAAACCTAATTTTTCTGCATTTTCTATAGCTTTTCCCAGGTGCTTATAGCGATATGTTAGTAAGTTTCTTGCTACTTTTTGATCTTTGGTCGCCATATAAAATGGAATACAATAGGCTTCGGTATCCCAATACGTACTCCCTCCATATTTTTCTCCTGTAAATCCTTTGGGACCAATATTTAGTCTTGCATCTTTACCAAGATAAGTTTGGTTGAGTTGAAAAATATTAAATCGAATTCCTTGTTGTGCTTTTACATCTCCTTCAATAGTAATATCACTCATTGCCCAAATTTGAGCCCATGCTTCTATTTGGTCTTTTAATAGTGTATGATAACCTAATTGATTAGCACGACTCAAACTATTTTTTGCAGCCTGAATGAGTTCTTCTTTTTTATGATTTAAAGAAGTAACATAACCTGCATACTTTTGTATACTGAAGCTCTCCCCTTTTTCTACTTTATGAACGTAGATTAGATGAGTTTTTTTATCAGTTGAATCTTGTTCTGCCTTTAAATGAATTTCTTTTCCATCCAAAAGTAACTTGGACTCCATATAAGTACAAACGTAGTAGTTTGTTTTATTGGTATGAGATTCTATAAAAGCTTGTTTACCTTCGTTTTGTATGTTAGTGATCTCCCAAAATTTATCGTCCCAATTTGAATCTTGATTGGTTATACCAGCATCTATATAAGGAATAAACGTAATTTTAGCAGACTGGTTTAGTAGTTTTACACTGTAATTTATAACACCTAACTCGTCATGTTTTAAAGATAAGAAACGTTTAGCTTCAACATCCAATTCAATTCCATTAGGTGTAGTAGCTATAAAAGAACGTTTATGCCAACCTTCTTTCATATTAAGTTCTCTTCTATAATCTTGTACATTAATACAAGTATTTAGATCGAATTCTACATCATTAACTAAGATTCGAATACCAATCCAGTTAGGTGCATTTAGTACTTTTGCAAAATATTCTGGATAGCCATTTTTCCACCATCCTACTCTAGTTTTGTCTGGGTAATATACACCAGCAATGTAACTTCCTTGAAAAGTATCGCCAGTATAAGATTCTTCAAAATTAGCACGTTGTCCCATAGCTCCATTGCCAAGACTAAAAAGACTTTCAGAAGATTTTACTCTATCTTTATCAAATCCGTCTTCAATAATAGACCAATCGTTTGGAGTGATATAATCTTGATTCATAATACTTTTTTTAATGTTTTAAATAATGTTTTGGTAATGCACCAATAAATCATCTATTAACGATTAATTATCGGCACTTAAAATTTGATTAAACTGAAGATCAGATATTTCTGTAAAATCTTTAAATACAAAATCTGCTTCATGTAAAATTTCTTTTTCTCCAATGCCTATGCTGAGCATATTAGCATTGTTTGCAGCTTGAACACCTGCAATAGAATCTTCAAAAACAATGCAGTTCGTGTTTTTTACTTTTAAAAGGCTAGCTGCTTTAGTAAAAACTTCTGGGTCTGGCTTAGCTTTACTTACTTCATTGCCATCTACAATTACATCAAAGTAAGGTAATAGATGTACACGTTCTAAAATGATTTTTGCATTTTTACTTGCAGAACCTAAAGCAACAGGTATTTCTTTTTCTTTCAATAATTTCAAATATTTTAGAACATCTGGAAGAATTTCAGACTCATCCATCTTATACACATATTCTAAATATTCTTGATTTTTTGTTTTCAGTAATTCTTCAAAGTGAGATTCTGAAATGCTCTTTTTTCCCCAAGAAAGAATTTTCTTTAAGGATTCAACTCGGCTAACCCCCTTTAATTGTTCGTTTTGTTTTTTATTGAAGTGAATATCTAAACTTTCTGCCAGATTTTTCCAAGCTAAAAAATGGAATTTTGCAGTATCTACAATTACACCATCTAAATCGAAAATAATTCCTTTTTGTTCCATTATGAATTTGTTGTTTTTACATCATCTACATCCTTTACTTTTAATACAAGAAATGCAGCTATAATCATACTTATCCCAGATAACATTAGTGCAAAAATGGCTTGATTTCCATATACGTATTTTACTAAGGGGCCGCCAATTATTCCATTTAGAATTTGTGGTAAAACAATGAAAAAATTGAAAATGCCCATGTAAACTCCCATTTTTTTGGGATTTAGCGCACCAGCAAGAATAGCATAAGGCATAGATAAAATACTGGCCCAAGCAATACCAATACCAATCATTGGTAAGATTAACCAGTAACGGTCTGGCATAAAGTAGATGGAGAAAAAGCTAATTCCACCAATTAATAAGGCATATAAATGAGTCTTTTTTCTTCCTAGCTTATTAGCAATTTTATTTAAGGAAAGTGCAACAGGAATAGAAACTAAGTTGTAAACTCCAAAAAGAATACCTACCCAATCTCCAGCTTGATTAAACATTTCACTAGAAGAATCGGTATGCGGCAAGCCATAGAAATGTTGCGCTAAGGCTGGAGTTGAAAAAACCCACATGCCAAAAAGACCAAACCAAGAAAAAAATTGAACCCAGCTAAGCTGTTTCATCGTTTCTGGCATTTTAACAAAATCAGTAAAAATATCAGATAGTTTTGCTTTTTCCTGAACTTCTGTTTTTTCTATCTGATCTACTTCTTTTAGTTGAGCTTTTTCAATTAAAGCTACTTCTTCTGGAGTATATTCTCTTGTATTAAATATGGTTACTAAAATAGAAATTAATAATACAACAGCTCCAATTACAAAAGACCAAACCAAATTTAAAGGAACAGTGCCTTCTGCAGCTCTGTTACTTATTCCAAAAAATTCAGATAGCGCATAAGGTAACCAAGAGCCTAAAACTGCTCCAATTCCAATTAAAATGGTTTGCGTTGTGAAACCTAAAGTTCTTTGATCTTTATTTAATACATCTGCTACTAAAGCACGGAAAGGCTCCATCGAAATATTGAAGGAGATATCCATAATCATTAGCATTCCTGTACCTACCCACAACGCAGGTAAAAAAGCTATAAAAAGATTAGCCTGTGGTAACAAAATTAATCCAATAGATGCCAAAATTGCACCTGCCAAAAAATAAGGTTTTCTTCTTCCTAATTTTGTCCAGGTATTATCGCTGTAGTGGCCAACTAATGGTTGCACTATTAAACCTGTAATTGGGGCTATAAGCCAAAACCACGAAAGTTCATGAACTTCTGCACCAAAGGTTTGTAAAATTCTACTTGCAAAACCATTTTGCAAAGCAAAACCCATCTGTATACCAAGAAACCCGAAACTTAAGTAAATAATTTCGGCAGTAGAGAGTCTACGTTTTTGCATATCGTTTAAATTAAATGAATAAACGATAAGCTTTTCAATATAAAAAACTTATCTAGTGGAAGTAAAAGTATAAGTCTTTATATTTCAATCACAAATATATTTTAAATTCTTAAATGTGCTACATTTTGAAGAACAAATTTTCATTTTACAATTACTATTTCGTTGTATGTTTACTATTTACCAATATTGAATGTTGGGTATAATACATTAATTTATCTAGTATTTAAGATAGATTGATAGAGTTTAAGTGGTTGTTTTTTCAACGCTGTTTCAATAAATAAAATATGTAAATATTTCATCAACTTGTAAAAAACTCCCTGTAGCTATAGTACCTGAAAAAAATGTTTTAGCACTCAAATAATTCAAAAACAAAGGTTTAAAAATTATAAAAGCTAATTAAAAAACTATTTTTTTAGTTTGTTGTCTCTCTATTTACAATTGAAGTATTCACCACTACCGTTTGATAACTTTCAGTTTCTTCATCTTGTTTTTCTAACCTTTCTATTAATAGTCTGGCTGCTTCTTCTCCCATTTCGAAACCATGTTGACTAACTGTAGTTAGTGGCGGATAGGCATGTTGAGACAAAACGCCATCTGTAAATCCAATAAATTGAATATCTTCTGGGATAGATTTGCCCATTTTACGAGCAATTTTCATTGCTGTAATAGCGTAGATTTCATTGACTGCAAAAACACTGTCTAAATCTGGATGAGTTTCAAAGAAAGTTTTTATTTGATTTTCTAATGCTTTGTGTTCATCAATATCTTCAAATTCGTCATCAATCTTTAAAACAGCTTTATATGCTATATTATTATGACTTAAAGCTTCAAGATATCCGCGAGTTCTTAATTTACCTACACTTACATAATCTTTGGTACTTATTATACCTATTTTTTTACAGCCATTTTCAATAAGTTGCTCTACTGCTTTTTTTGATGTAGCCACATCGTCAACGATAACTTTATCACAAGGAATTTCGTCAATTACTCGATCGAACATGACAATTGGAATTCCTTGGTCTATTGTTTCTGAAATGTGATGAAAGTCTTCTTTTGCAAGCGTTTCTTTAGCAACAGACATAATGAAACCATCAATACTTCCGTTAGCTAGCATGTCTAAGTTAATAACTTCTTTATCAAAAGATTCATTAGAAAGACCTACAATAACATTGTATCCTTGCTGATTTGCATATTTTTCTATTCCCGAAATAACAGTAGTAAAAAAATGATGAACAATTTCTGGAATAATTACACCTAGTGTTTTGGTTTTTTTATTCTTTAGGCTTAGTGCTATATTGTTAGGTCTGTAATTGTATAAACGAGCAAAAGCTTTAACTCGCTCTTTTGTCTTTTCACCGATTTCTTTACTGTCTCTTAAAGCCTTAGACACAGTTGAAACTGAAACATCTAATTCTCTGGCAATAATTTTAAGCGTTGGTTTTTGCTTCATAATTACGTTATACTTTGTTAACAAAGGTAGCAAATGTTAAAACAAGATAAACTCAAAAAATGAATTAACTTCAGATTTTTTAATTTAATCAAATTAAGAAGTTGACAAAAAATGTTGATTTTTTCTGCGAAAAACTGATTATTAGCATCTTTTCTTGTTAAAATCAGGAACTTGTCAACACGAAAACGTTTTAGTGTTTTTTTCGATGATTGGGTTTGTTAAGCTTTCTTTAATTTTACAAATGGAAGTAAAAGTATAACTAAAACGTAACACTAATTTATAATCTATGCAAACACTTAAACGATTAAGTCTGTTACTAATGTTATTACCGTTGAGTATTTTAGCCCAAAAAACAGTTTCGGGTGTAGTTATTGACAATACTGGAATTCCAATTCCTGGTGTTGAATTAACTATTGAAAATTCAACGCGTGGTGCAAGTACAGACTTCGATGGAAAATTTACTTTAGAAGTAAATGATGGAGAAACCATTAAAGTAGCCTACCTAGGTTACAAAACAAAAACTATTATTTATTCTGGTCAATCTAGTTTAGAAATAACCATAGAGCCAGATCAGGATGTTTTAGACGAAGTAGTTCTTGTGGGTTATGGTTCATCTCGAAAAAAAGATATTACTGGTTCTGTATCTTCTTTAAGCGAAGAAGACTTTACGAAAGGTAATATTATTAGTGCAAACGACTTATTACAAGGTCGAGCTGCAGGTGTAAGCATTACCACAGGTGGTGGTGCACCAGGTTCTCCTGCTGCAATTCGTATTCGTGGTGGTGGTTCTCTTAATGCAGGAAACGATCCGCTTATTGTAATTGATGGTTTACCATTAGAGAATGCCGCGCCAGGTGGTTCTCGTTCAGTACTTTCTACAATTAACCCAAATGACATTGAGTCTTTTACGGTTCTTAAAGATGCATCGGCTGCTGCTATTTATGGTAACCGTGCTTCTGCTGGGGTAATTATTATTGAAACTAAAAAAGGTTCTAAGCAATTTCAAGTAGATTACAATTACGCTGCTGGGGTGTACACAACCTTCAATAGAATTGATGTTTTTAATGCACAAGATTTTAGACAATTAATTACTGAAAGAAGACCTGGTGATGTTGGTGAATTAGGAAATGCAAATACAGATTGGCAGGATGAAATTTACAGAACTGCAGTTTCTGCAGATCATAACTTGTCTATTCGTGGAAACTTACTTAAAAGAATACCAACTCGTCTATCTGTTGGACATCTTGAGCAAGATGGTTTGCGTTTAACTTCAGAATATCAAAGAACAAACGCATCTTTAGCACTTAATCCAACATTTTTCAATGACCATTTACGAGTTAACTTAAACGCTAATTTTTCTCAGGAAAGAAACCGTTTTGCACCTGCTGTAGAAGGAGCTGCTCTACGTTTTGACCCTACTAGACCGGTTAGAGATCCTAACTCACCATTTGGTGGATTTTTTGAATACTTTACAACTAGTTCTTCAGGTATCCCAACACCAGAATTAACAGTAAGAAACCCTGTCGCTACTTTATTACAAAGAAATGATAGAACTGAAACTAACCGCTATTTTGGAAATCTAAATTTAGATTATCGTTTTCATTTTTTACCAGAAATGAAAGCTGTTGTTAATTTAGGTCTTGATGTTGCAGAAGGTTCGGGTAGAAATATCCTTTCTCCAGAAAGTGCTCAAGGTTTTAACTCAGAAAACGAACAAGTTGGTTCTGAAGGTTTCTTTGAAAATGAAAGAAGAAACTACTTAGCAGATGGATATTTAAATTACAAAAAAGATATCTTTAAAGGTTTCAATACAGACCTTACACTAGGTTATTCTTATCAACGTTTTGAAAATGATGGCTTCAACGTGGCTAACTTAAGAGATCCTTTATTTAATGATCGTGTGGAGTTTGCAGATATTGACTTGGTATTAGTTGCTTACTTTGCAAGAGCAGTTTTTAACTACGAAGATAAATATGTATTAACATCTACTTACAGACGTGATGGTTCATCAAGATTTAGCCCAGAAAACAGATGGGGAGATTTCTTCTCAGGTGCATTTGCATGGAATATTATGGAAGAAGACTTTATGGATAACCAAACCATTTTCGATAACTTAAAATTAAGAGCAGGTGTTGGACAAACAGGACAGCAAGAAATTGGCCCAAGAGGGATTTATTTTGCGAATTACGAAATTGCAAGAAACGTAGATCAATCTAATTACATATTTGGTGATCGAGTTATTGTTCCTGGTCTTCCTACAGCTAGAAACTCTGACGCAACCTGGGAAACTGCTACCACTTATAATGCTGGTATCGATTTTGCTTTCTTCAATTCTAGACTATCAGGTAAAATAGATGTTTACCACAGAGAGACTGAAGATTTGTTTGTTTTTGCAGGTGTTCCAGATGGAGCTAACTTTAGTAACTTCTTCGATCAAAACAGTGGTACACTAGAAACTCAAGGTTTAGAAGTGGAATTAGGTGGAATAATTTTTGATGCACAAGGTGATAAGGATAAGTTTGATTGGAACTTAAATTACAACGTAACGTTCATGAATCAAGAAATTACATCTTTAGCAAATAATGAAGCTATCCGTACAGGTGGAGTTGGTGGTGGTACCGGTGGTACTATTCAGTTACAAAATGTGGGTTCTGCTCCAAATGCATTCCATGTATTTAATCAAATTTATGATGCAAATGGCAATCCAATTGAAGGCGCTTATGCAGATTTAAATGGA
The DNA here is from genome assembly GCA_965662165.1 of Psychroflexus sp. Taxonomy (GTDB): domain Bacteria; phylum Bacteroidota; class Bacteroidia; order Flavobacteriales; family Flavobacteriaceae; genus Psychroflexus. The sequence continues at coordinate 27,209 of CBFIGU010000008.1, read as the reverse complement.
GATAATGTGATTACTGAAGAAGATCGTTATTTATATAGAAACCCAATGCCAGATGTAACTATGGGTCTTCAATCTACAATGAATTATAAGAATTTTGATTTTACATTTAACTTAAGAGCCAGTATTGGTAATTACAATTACAACAATGTAAACTCTTCAAATGCACAATATAATTTATTACAACAGCAAACTACTGTTGGTAACATTCCAAGAAGTGTGTTAAACACCAACTTTAGATTTACTGAAAATGTTATATTCTCTGATATTTATATTGAAGATGCATCATTCTTAAGAATGGATAACATTCAGTTAGGTTATACTTTTGAAGATTTCTTCAAAAAAGGTAATAATTTTAGACTATATGCTGGTGTTCAAAATGCCTTCATTATTACAGATTATTCTGGTTTAGATCCAGAAATATTTGGCGGAATTGATAATACAATTTACCCTAGACCAAGAACATTCTTGCTAGGTGCAAATGTGAACTTTTAAAAAATTATACTATGAAAAAAACAATTAATAAAATCCTAAGTTGGTCTCTTATAGGTGTGTTATTCATTGGTTTTACAGCTTGTGAAAGCGATATGGATGTAGAACCCAATGATCCTAATGCATTTTTAGATGATGATTTTTACTCACAACCTGGCGCATACGAAAGTGCAATTGCAGGTGTGTATGCTAATCTAGCGTTAACGGGACTTCGTGGATCAGGCTCTTCTAACATTCAAGGTTTAGATGCGGGTACCAGTCAATATGGTCGTAGTTTATTAAACTTACAAACCATTAGTACAGACGAAGCGATTTGGACTTATGAAAATGACCCAGGAATACGTGAAATACAACGTACAACATGGTCTTCTGTCAACCCTATTATTTTAGGTACATTTAGTAGAATTATGGCTTCTGTAGCTTTTGCTAATGAATTTTTAAGACAATCTACAGACGATTTATTGAATCAAAGAAATGTTCCACAGGATGAAAGAGCAGATATTGCATTATACAGAGCAGAAGCTAAATTCTTAAGAGCTTTAGCTTATTATCACTTACTAGACTTATTTGGTAAAGCACCTTTGTATGATGAAACCATTCCTGTAGGTAGTTTTCAAGGGGAAGAAATGAATAGACAAGAGCTTTTTGAGCATGTTGAAGCTGAACTTTTAGCAACGATAGACGATATGGCTGCTCCAGGACAAATTGAATTTGGAAGAGCAGATCAAGGTGCTGCATTAATGGTTCTAGCTAAATTATATTTAAATGCTGAAGTCTATACAGGCACACCAAGATATAATGATGCTATGAACTACATCGAGCAAATTTTAGGTGCTGGTTACAGCTTAGCAGACGATTATAGAAATAACTTTAGAGGCGACAATAGCACTAATGAAGCTACAAATGAAATTATTTTTGGAATCCCTTCTAGTTTTGATGATTCTAGAGCATTTGGACCTGTTGTAGTAATGACTAATGGCGGCGTTGGAAGCATTGAAGAAAACAACGAAGATTTTGGATTATTTAATCCTGGCTGGGGAGGCGCTTTACGTTTAACACCACAATTTGTAGAAAAGTTTGATGGCCCAGAATTTGAAAACGATGTTAGAAATACCATTCTATCTGAAGGTAGAACTAGAGAAATTTCTGATGTAAGTGACCCCGATCAAGGCTTTGTATTAGTAAAATATACAAATGTTAGAAGTGATGGTACAAATCCAGAATACGATACCTTTACAGACACTGCTTTCCCAATGTTTAGATTAGCAGATGTTTATTTAATGTATGCAGAAGCACATCTACGTGGTGGCGGTGGTAGTTTAAGTCAAGCTGTAAGTTTAGTAAATGACTTAAGAACAAGAGCTAATGGTGTAACTATTAGCCAAAGTGACTTAACGCTAGACTTCATCTTAGATGAAAGAGCTAGAGAATTATACTGGGAATCTCACAGAAGACAAGATTTAGTTCGTTTCGGAAGATTTTCAGGTGGTCAATATATTTGGTCTTTCAAGGGTGGTTCATCAAGTGGAATTCCAACAAGTCCATTTAGAGATTTATACCCAATACCAGCACAAAGTTTATCTACCAATCAAAACTTAACTCAAAATCCAGGTTATTAAAAATTAAAAATGAAAAAAATGAAAAATAAAATTTCAATACTAATTGCTGCATTTATCTTAAGCATAGGATTTAATGCATGTACAGACGATGATAATCTACGTTTTCAAACTGTAGAAAATCCAGAGCAAATCACTTTCTTAAATAACTTTTTACCAGAATATATTTTAAGTGATGAAACTGCAAGTAACAATGCAGAACGCTTTTTATGGGCGTCACCAGACTTTGGTGCTCCTACTGCTGTTAATTATTTTTTAGAAACTTCTCCAGATGGAACTTTTACGGCAGAAAACACAGAAGTTTTAGCTGCAACAAGTGAAACTCAAGTTTCTGTTAGTGTTAGCCAAATGATGAGTTTAGCTGAAGACAAAGGACTAACTAATGAGCAAGTTGAAGATGAAAATGGAGAGCCAGTTTTTGATGAAAACGGAGACCCTGTATTTAACAATGTAGGCGAGTTATTTTTTAGAGTTCGTGCAGATTTAGGAGATAGTGAAAGCGCTGAAAATTCTCCAGAAACTACTTCTGCAGTTCAAGTAATTAATGTTCGTTTATTGTTAGCTAGTACTGGCGATGCACCAGTTGTTTTAACAGATCTATTTTTAGTAGGTAATGCAACTGCAGCTAGCTGGGATAATAATAATAACAACATGCCTTTAGTAAGAGACCCAGAAAACACAAATCAATATACGTTTACTGGTAAGTTTTTAGCAAATCCTAACGAGTTTAAATTATTAGAGTCTAGAGGTAACTGGCAACCACAATGGGGTTTAAATGAAGGTGAACTTACCAGCTCAGATATTTTAGGTGGTGATCCTGCATCTTTTGTAGTTGAAGGTGCTGAAGGGTATTACACTTTAACCGTTAATACAGACGAATTAACTTGGAGTTTTGAATCTTTTGACGATAGTGCTGCCCCTACTTATGCTGGAGTATCTATTATTGGTGACTCTACACCACTTGGTTGGGATGGCGACACTGAAATGACACAATCTACATTTGATGTTCACCAATGGTACATCTTAGGTGTTGAATTAGTAGAAGCTGAAATGAAATTCAGAACTACTGGCAGCTGGGACACCAATTGGGGAGCTAACACTGCTCTATCCGGATTTGGAGAATTTAATGGAGCAAACATTCCAGTTAGTGAAGGTACTTACGATATCTGGTTCAATGATTTAAATGGAAGCTACATTTTTATTCCAGTTGAATAATAACTTTCAATATTAAAAAACTTTATAGCCCTTGCTATATTTATAAAGCAAGGGCTTTTTAAAATTTATACTATGAAAAAAATATATTTGCTATTTCTATTTTTAGCTGGATTTATGATGAATGCTCAAGTTAGTATTAGTCCAGAAACATTTGAAGTCGACGAAGAAATTACAATTACTGTAGATTTATCGCAAGACGAGTGTAACGGAATTCCCACATCTGCAACCAAAGTTTACATGCACTCGGGAATTGGTAATGAAGCAAATGCGTTTGGTTTCAGCGTGATTGGAAACTGGGGACAAGATGATGGTGTTGGTGAAATGACTAGCCAAGGTAATGGCATTTTTAGCATTACAATCACTCCTAGCGATTATTATGGTCTTACTCCTGAGCAAGCAAGTAATGCAACTCGAATGGGTATTGTTTTTAGAAATGCAACCGGAACCCAAGAAATGAAAGACCCTAACGGTGCTACTTGTGAAGATTTTATCTTTAATGTAGGCTCGTTTCAATTAGAACTAACCAACCCTACAACTTCTGCAATTATTTTAGATTTCGGAGAACAATTTACAATTACAGCAAACACTAGTCTTAATGCAGACTTTAGTTTAACTGCAAATGGCACGGTAATAAACACACAAACTAATACACAAAATTACAGCTATACATTGTCTGCAAATGCAGATATTGCTTTTGAATTAGTAGCAACGCAAACTGGTGGAACAGACACTAAGTCTGAAAATTTTAATTTATTATTAACCCCAGACCCCAATTTATTGCCCGTACCTGCAGGAATGGAAAACGGAATTAATTTTGATCCTTCTAATCCTGATGAAATTACCTTAGTGCTTTATGCACCTAACAAAGATTTTATTCATGTTGCTAATAATTTACCCGATAGTGATTATGCCATAAGCAACACTTACTTAATGAATATTGACCCTATTCAAGATAAACACTGGATTACTATCGACTTAAGTAACAGAACAGATCAAAATAATTTCTACTACGAATATGTTATTGAAAATGAATTTAGAGTACCAGATCCATTTTCTAGATTGAGTTTAAATCAGTTTAACGATCCATTTATCATGTCTGAAGGAGTTTTCCCTGGATTACCTAGTTTTCCAACAGACAAAACTTCTAATATTTTAACTTGGGTTAGACTTAATCAACCTGAATATGATTGGCAAATTCCTGATTTTGATCGTCCAGATCAAGAAGATTTAGTAGTATATGAATTATTAATACGTGATTTTGATGAAAATCACAGTTATCAAGACGTAATAGATCGTTTAGATTATCTAGAAGAATTAGGTATCAACGCTATTCAATTAATGCCAATTAGTGAATTTGATAATAATGATTCATGGGGTTACAATCCATCTTTACATATGTCAATTGACAAATATTACGGTACACCAGAAAAATTCAAAGAATTAGTTGACGAGGCTCACGCTCGTGGGATGGCAGTTATCTTAGATGTGGTTTATAACCATGGCACGGGACAAAGTCCATATTTTAGAATGTACAATGACTGTAATGGTTGTTTTGGAGGAAATGCTACCGCAGAAAATCCACTTTTTGCCGAATTTGATCCTAATCCAACTTTTTCATTTTTCGAAAAAATAAATCACAATAAACCATTTACTCACGAATGGTTAGATATGCTAAATAAATATTGGTTAGAAGAATACAATATTGATGGATTTAGATTTGATTTCACAAAAGGGTTCACAATGACTCCTGGAGATGGTGGTGGTTACGACCAAACTCGTATTAACAACCTAACCCGTATGTACAATGAAATTAGAACTTTCGATGAAGAAGCTTACGTAATTCTTGAGCATTTTGCACCAGATAGCGAAGAACAAGTTTTAATTAATCACAGATTTGACGGCTCTAATCCTAATGAAAATGGAATGATGACATGGGGGAATGTAAACTTTCAGTATGGTCAAGCTTCAATGGGCTATGACAATTCAGACTTTAGTAGAGTTTCGTACAAAGGAAGAGTAAATAGCCAAAGTTGGAGCCCACATTCTATCTTAGGTTATATGGAAAGTCATGATGAAGAACGACAAATGTATAGAAATAACAATTTTGGTAATGGCAATGGTGGTTATCAAATTACAGATTTAAATACAGGTTTAGAGCGATTAGAATTAATAGGTGCATTTTATTTTACCGTGCCAGGTCCTAAAATGATATGGCAATTTGGTGAAATAGGTTTCGATTATAGTATTAACCATTGTCCAGACGGAACAATTAGCGATGATTGTAGAACAGCTCAAAAACCATTAGTTTGGAATTATTTAAATAATCCTAATCGTATGGAAGTTTATGATACTTGGAAAAAATTGATTCAGTTTAAAAGACAAGATCCTATTTTCAAAACAACTAACTTTACTTTAGAAGTAGGAAACGATGTAGAAAAAAAGATTTTCTTAGTTAATGATAATGCAGCGGTTGGAGAAATTAGATATGTAACTGTTATTGGTAACTTTGGTTTAACTCCAATTACTTCTCAGCCTTTCTTTCAAGAAGCTGGCACATGGTATGATGTTTTAACCGAAACTCCTTACGATGTTACTAATACAGCAATGGGAATAACTTTACAACCAGGCGAATTTATTGTATTTGCAAATGAGTTACCAGATGAAACTTTATCTGTTAACGATGTAGAACGCAACCTAGTTAACTTATACCCTAACCCAGCTCAAAACAAATTTGCAATTAATACGAATGCAAATAATGTTGAAGTATATAACATTACAGGTAAAAAGGTATTAGAATATAATGGGAATTTTAGTGCAAATCACCCGTTTGATGTTTCAAACTTAACTACTGGGATGTATTTAGTAAAAGTGAAAAACGATGACTTCACTTCTACCACAAAACTTATTATTGAATAAATAATAAATAGAGTTTTATATAAAAAAAGGCTGTTTCAAATTCAATGAAACAGCCTTTTATTTTTACATGATATTTAACTGTACATCATTCATTAAAAAGAAATAAAGTTTGATTTATTCTTTTTTATAATGATCTTGTATTACACTTTCTAAATATCCTATTTTTTGAACTCCTCCACCATAAGGACCATATATATACCAAATACTAGGTTCTGCACATAACTTCAACTCATGCTTTTCAAAATCGATAAAAATAATTTCTTTAAAAAAAATGGAATAAGGAATTATTAGCTTCAATCTATATTTACCTACTTCAGTTAAGTCACAATTATTTAAAATATGGTCTTTTTCTATTTCCTTTTTAAAATCTTCTTTAGTTAACAAAGGTGGGGTTACTTTCCGAATAACAGATACAATGTATTTCTCATAGTTAATTTGCTTAACTCCATTATTCCGAATTCTATTTACCAAAGATCTCACTAAAAGTATACTCACAAAAACACTAAAAATAGCAGGAATCCAAAAAATCATAAAGCGAGTTGGATTATTTGTAGTGCTGATGCTTTCAAACACATAAAATATAGATGCATATAAGATAAACTGCACGATAATTACGCGCAAATACATTTTAAAAATAGGTTTAACTTTCATTAGATTTTATTGAGTTTCTTTAATACAAAAAGCAAAATTATAGGTATAGCAAGTAAAATAACCATTAAAAAACTTTCTGAAAATAATTGTGGCCTAAGTGCAAGCGTTATAAAATAACCACCCATAGCACCACCAAAATGAGCATCATGCCCTATTCTATCATTTTGGTTACGCATAGCATAAATTGAATATAACAAATACCCAATACCAAAAACGTATGCAGGCAGCGGTATAATAAAAAACAGACCTAACATCATATCTGGCCTAAGTAAAATTGCACTGTATAAAACTCCAACTACAGCGCCACTTGCACCCACAGCAGAATAAGAATATTCATTTTTATGAAAAAAGTAGGACAAATAATTACCTAACATCAAGCTACCAAAATAAACAGCTAAAAAGCTTGTAATACCAAGGTTAGCAATAACAGTATTGGCGAAAAAATACAAAGTAAGCATGTTCACCAACAAGTGTGTAGTATCTACATGTAAAAAACCTGAGGTTATTAAAATGAAGTAATTATTCTGCTTAAGTTGAGCTATATTGAATTTGTATTTGCTAAAAAAAGAATAATCTTGAAAACCCTTAAAGGAGACTATGACATTTAAAGCAATAATAATAATGGTAACCAACTCTATGTTTGAATTCATAAGAAATTCTCTTAAAAGCCAAATATAACATATATTTGAAGAAAATTTTCAAAAGCTTGAAAGCACTTGTTTTTTATTTAACCTTCCCTATTCTTTGGCTAATTTCAAAATTACCCTTCTCATTAATTTATGGAATTTCAAATCTATTATACTACCTTATTTATTATATAATAGGTTACCGAAAAAAAGTGGTAAGAAAGAATTTAAAATTGTGTTTCCCAAGTAAAACTGATAGGCAACGTTTACAACTGGAAAAAGATTTCTACAAGCATTTTTGCGATTTATACTTAGAAATGATTAAGAGTTTAAGTATGAATGCGGCTACAATGAAAAAAAGGTTTAAATACATCAACCCAGAACTTATAACTGAAGTGGAAAAAAAAGGAAAAAGCGTAATTTATCTTGCCGGTCACTTTGCCAATTTTGAGTGGATGACTTCTTTTCAACTTAATCCTACAAAACACAAAGGTTTTGGCGTTTACAAAAGAGTTAGGAATCCTTATTTTGATAAACTTGTAAAAGACATTCGTGGTAAATTTTTTGTAGAATTAATCGATAAAAATGATATCGCTGGATTAATGCAAAAACATTATAAAACTAAAGAAAAAGCCAACTATGGTATTATTGCAGACCAAGCTCCAAGACATACAAAAAAAGCTTATTGGGGCAGGTTTATGAATTTAGACTCACCTATGTTTGTTGGCGCTGAAGTTTTTGCTAAAAAACACGATTTAGCTTTAGTATTTATTCATATTAGAAAAATAAAACGTGGTTATTATGAAGCAGAACTCAAAGAAATTACAACGGAGCCAAAATCATTTAAAAATTTCGAAATTACAGATCAATATTTCCGATTGTTAGAAGAAGAGATAAGAGAAAATCCTCCACTCTATTTTTGGACTCACAAACGCTGGAAACACTTATAAAACTTTAAGCTTTCAATTTAATTGAGATGAAAAAAACAATAGCTATTGCCATGGGTGGTTACTCTACCGAAGCTCAAATTTCATTAAAAAGTGGAAATGTAGTTTACCATCATTTACCAAAAGATAAATACACCGTTTATCGAGCTCATTTAATGAAGGATGCTTGGTTTATTGTAGATGATAATAATGAAAAATACAGTATTGACCGGTCTGATTTCACTTCCAACATTAAGGGTGATAAAATAAAATTCGATGTCGTTTTTAATACCATACACGGCACACCTGGAGAAGATGGATTATTACAGGCTTACTTAAACATGCTTGGTATACCACAAACCACTTGCGACTATTACCAATCAGCTTTAACCTTTAATAAAAGAGACTGTATTTCTGTACTTAAACCTTACGGTATACCCACTGCTAAAAATTACTTTATTAATAAAGGTGATGAAATTAAAGTAGGCGAAATTATAGCTAAAGTAGGCCTACCTTGTTTTGTTAAAGCCAATAAGGCAGGAAGCAGCTTTGGAATTACAAAAGTAAAAAGTGAAAATGATATGCTCTCAGCAATTGAACATTCGTTCCAAGAAGATGACGAAGTTTTAATTGAATCTTTTTTAGATGGTATTGAAGTTTCAGTTGGTGTAATTAATTATCATAATGAAGTTTTAGCGCTTCCAGTAACGCAAATTATTTCAGAAAATGAATTTTTTGATTACGATGCTAAATATTTAGGTAAATCTCAAGAAATCACACCTGCACCTTTGCCTGAGCATCAAATTAAAGAAGTTCAAGATTTAGCCATTAAAGTCTTTAAAGTAATGAAATTGAAAGGCTTTACTCGTTCAGAATTTATATTTCATAATAATAAAGCGCACTTCTTAGAAGTAAATACTTGTCCTGGATTAACAGAAGCAAGCCTTTTACCCCAACAAGCTAGGGCAGCCAACATAAAACTTTCAGACCTTTTTAATGAAGCCATTCTAGAAGCTTTAAAGAAAAATAAGTAGCTATTAAACTTTTTAAAAACTGAAAAAAATATCCAACTTTTAAGTAAAACTATATTTTTTTGTACATTACCAACAGAACTTAAATTATGAAACGAGCAGTATTTCCCGGTTCTTTTGACCCTATTACTCTTGGCCATGTAGATATAATTTTGCGTGGAGTTACTCTTTTTGACGAACTCATTATAGCTATTGGAATCAATGCTAATAAAAAGTATATGTTTAGTCTAGAAGAACGTAAAAACTTCCTGAAGAATACGTTTAAAGACGAGCCTAAGATTAAAATTGAAACATATTCTGGATTAACAGTAGATTTTTGTAAACAAAAAGAAGCTGAATTTATTTTACGTGGACTACGTAATCCAGCCGATTTTGAATTTGAAAAAGCCATTGCACATACCAATAGAAAATTAGAGAAAATAGAAACTGTTTTCTTACTAACCTCAAGCGGTAAAAGTTACATCTCTTCTTCTATTGTTAGAGATGTTATTAGAAACCATGGTGATTATACACAGTTAGTACCAGATAGTGTGAGACTGAATACATAATTATTCATGTTACACCCGTATGAACGATTAACTGATAGCGAAAAAACAAAGTATAAATTAAAAGTGATTTGTATTCTGTTAGTTATAATAGCCCTATCAGCCGTTTTAGCATATTTATTAGAATCTACACTTCCACTACTACTAATTCTTTTAGTGTTGAACAGTTTAGCTCCTTTTTTAGATGTTCCAATGGGAATAAAAAAAGGAAATTTAGTTAGGTATTCACCTATGTTTATAACTTCTAAAGAAGTAAAAAATAAAATACAACTTCATGGCGGAACTTTATTCGATTATTATTTTTGTCTTCCGCAGTTTAATTCAGCTTCAAAACGAAAAAAAGAAGTTTTATTAGCTTACCTAAACGGTCTTTTAAATCTTATTGAACAAAAAGAAAGCTCGCCTAAGCTTCAAGTTTTGGGTACAACTTATATTCTTAATCCAAGAACTGCCAAAAAACTAGGCTTTTCTGTAGTAAAGCCGCAAGTAGGTCAAAAAATGATTCTTATTTTCAACTACATACCCATTCTAATTGCAAATTCTTTGCTTCATAAGAAAATTGTATTTCCAAACATAAGCAGTTGCATAGGTTTAAAAGCAGAAATAAAAGATTTAGCAAGACAAAAAGAGCGTATTTTAGAATTGACGAATAGAATAAAAAAAGCAGACCTATAAGCCGGATTCTGTATCTCGTTAATTAACGGGATCCTTATCATTTATCTAGGCATGCAATTACTTACATGCTCAAACTACCTACCCTCCAAGTTAACCGCACAAGTCTCAAGCCTTGGTTTACATGGTATTTCACCTCATAGAGTTTACCTGATTTCACTACAGCATTACCTGTACATTCTTTCTGTTGCACTAGTCCTAAAATTGTAAAAAACAATTCCGACGGGTGTTACCCGCTATGTTATGCTATGGTGTCCGGACTTTCCTCTCTTCAAATTCATGAACAGCGATAAGGCGGTCTGCTGGACAAAAGTAGACAATACTTTATGAATTTAAACAATAAATAAAATAAGTAATCTAAGCTTCAACATTAATTTAAAAATGAACATTACTAATAAAAGCAGAAATTAATTAGCATATTCTTAAAAAAAACAATCTATTTAATCAAACTAAAAAAGAATGCTACCTTTGTAGGAAATGCGAAAACTATGCTCAAAATTGGCGTATTAGGTGCAGGACACTTAGGGAAAATTCACCTGCGATTACTTAATGAATCTTCTAAATATAAGCTGGTAGGTTTTTATGATGTAGATTCAAATAATGCTCAAGAAATAGAAAAAGAATTCGGCTATACCTTCTATTCAGATTATGATGATTTACTTAACCATGTTGATGTTATAGACATCGTAACTCCTACACTTTCTCACTTTGAAATGGCTAAAAAAGCCATACAAAAAGGAAAACATGTTTTTTTAGAAAAACCTATAACCAATACGGTAGAGGAAGCAGAAGAACTGATAAGTCTAGCTAAAAAACATAATATTTTAGGACAAGTTGGACATGTAGAACGATTCAATCCTGCGTTTAGATCTGCTATTTCAAAAATCGACAATCCAATGTTCATCGAAACACACCGATTAGCAGAGTTTAATCCACGTGGAACTGATGTGCCAGTTGTTTTAGATTTAATGATTCATGATATTGATGCTATACTAAGCGTAGTAAAATCTAATGTAAAGCAAATTAATGCTTCAGGAGTTTCAGTTATTTCAGAAACTCCAGATATTGCCAATGCAAGAATTCAATTTGAAAATGGCTGTGTAGCCAATTTAACTGCCAGTCGAATTTCATTAAAAAATATGCGGAAGTCTAGATTTTTTCAAAAAGATGCCTACATTTCTGTAGATTTTCTTGAAAAGCAAATTGAAGTAGTAAAAATGAAAGACGCTCCAGAAGTTCCGGGAGATTTCGATATGATATTACAAAATGCGGAAGGCGTTAAAAAGCAAATTTATTTTGATAATCCAGAAGTTGGAAATAATAATGCCATTTTAGATGAATTAGAAACTTTTGCCAATGCAATTCAAAATAAAACAAGACCTATTGTAAATCTTGAAGATGGAACAAAAGCATTAAAAGTAGCCTTGCAAATCATAGAAGCTTTCAATAAATAAGTTTCTATAAAACACCTTTTCAAGGTAAATTATTGAACAGCTTAAATCTTATAAAAGACAACAAATAAAAATTAAATTAAATGAAAAATATAACAATAATAGGTGCGGGTACCATGGGAAATGGAATTGCACATACTTTTGCACAATTTGGTTACCTTGTTAGCTTAGTAGACGTTAGTGAAGAAAGTTTGAAGCGCGGTTTAGCAACCATCACTAAAAACTTAGACAGAATGCTAGCAAAAGAAAAAATTACTGAAGAACAGAAAACTTCTACTTTAGCTAATATTTCAACCTACACCAATCTTGAAGATGGAGCTAAAAATGCAGATTTGGTGGTTGAAGCTGCATCTGAAAATGAAAAGATTAAACTCGAAATCTTCAAAACGCTAGACCAAGTTTGTCCAGAAAAATGTATTTTATCTACCAATACATCTTCTATTCCAATCACAAAAATTGCAGCGGTAACCAACAGGCCTAAGCAAGTAATTGGAATGCATTTCATGAATCCCGTTCCAATTATGAAATTGGTTGAAATTATTCGCGGATACAATACTTCAGATGAAACTAATAATCAAGTAGTTGAAATGGCAAAAAAACTGAATAAAGTGCCTACTGAAGTTAATGACTATCCTGGTTTTGTAGCCAATCGTATCTTAATGCCGATGATTAATGAAGCTATTGAAACCTTATATACGGGAGTAGCTGGTGTTCAAGAAATAGACACGGTTATGAAACTTGGGATGGCGCATCCTATGGGTCCGCTTCAACTAGCAGATTTTATTGGTTTAGATGTTTGTTTATCTATTTTAGAAGTAATGTACGACGGATTTAAAAATCCAAAATACGCACCTTGTCCTCTGTTGGTTAACATGGTAAGAGCAGGAAAAATGGGAGTTAAGTCTGGAGAAGGCTTTTATGATTATACTGAAAGTAAAAAGGCAGAAGTAGTTTCTCAACAATTTTCGAGTTAACATGCCAAAATTTTGTGCTTTTAAAGTTACCAGACCAACTCGAGCTAAGGTAAGCTTAGTAGCTTCGCGTCCTTATGAAAGCTATACTAAAAAAGAACGCGAAGCTAGATTAGAGCATAATCCTTTTTCTTTTTTACACATTGTAAATCCTGGTTACAAATACAAAAAGGAAATTGCTGGCAAGGCTCGATTCAAGTTGGTAAAAAATCGCTTTTTAGAGTTCAAAGAAGATGGAATTTTTAAAACTGAAAATCAAAAAGTATTTCTATTACACCAAATTAAATATAGAAATGGAGACGTGTTTTCTGGTTTTGTAGGATGCTGCCATGCAGAAGACTACAATGAAAATAAAATTAAAAAACATGAAGAGACTTTATCAAAACGAGTTTCTTTATTTACAGATTATCTAAAAACAGTTCGGTTTAACACAGATCCCATTTTATTAACTTATCCTAAGCAAAATGTTCTTGAAGAACTAACCAATCAAATTACTAAAAGTAGAGCTGAATACGAATTTACCACTACTTCTAGAGAAACACACTATGTTTGGGTTATCAGTGATCAAAATCAAATTGATACAATTGAAAATTCAATGAGTCAAGTTCCGCATTTATACATTGCAGATGGGCATCATCGGATTTCATCTTCAGTCATGCTGGCTAACGAAATGGCACTCGAAAATAAAAAGCATACCGGAAATGAAGCTTACAACTATATTTTGAGCTATTTAATTCCTGAAAAGCAACTTAAAATAAGAGAATTTAATAGACTTGTAAAAGACTTAAATGGACTAAGCAAAGAAGAGTTTTTAATAAAATTAGATGAAAATTTTAGAATAGAAAATAGAAAACAAGATTACTACAAACCTTCATTTAAACATCATTTTAGCATGTATTTAGATGGTGAATTCTATTCTTTATACCTTAGAAAAAATTCTAGTAGCTTTAAAAATGCGCTTGAAGGAATGGATGCATATATTTTAAATAAATACATCTTAGACCCTATTTTAGGAATCAAAGATTTCAAAAAAAGTAAACGTGTAGCATATGTACCAGCTCAAAAAGATATGGCATACGTAAAAGGAAAAGTAGATAATCAAAAATATGCAGTTGGTTTTGGTATGCTACCTGTCAACATTCAAGAAGTTAAACAAATAGCAGACGAAGGTTTAAGTATGCCTCCCAAAAGCACTTATATCGATCCTAAGTTAAGAAGTGGAGTTTGTATTCACGAATTTTAAATTATAAAAAATGTCAGTAAATATTTCAGAAAACATCAAAGAGTTTATTTCAAAAATACCTGAGCATGTAGACTTAGTGGCGGTTTCTAAAACCAAACCAAATGAAGATTTACTTGAAGCTTATCACGCTGGACAACGCATTTTTGGCGAAAACAAAATTCAAGAAATGACTGACAAATGGGAAGCTTTGCCAAAAGACATTGAGTGGCATATGATTGGTCATGTACAAACCAATAAAGTAAAGTACATGGCTCCTTATGTAAGTTTAGTCCATGCGGTCGATAAAATGAAACTGCTTAAAGAAATTAATAAAAGAGCAAAGCAAAATGAAAGAACGATTAGGTGTCTTCTTCAATTAAAAATAGCCGAAGAAGATTCTAAATTTGGCATGAGTAAAGAAAATTTACAAGCTTTATTGGCTAATGAAAAACTTTCAGATTTTGAAAATGTAAAAATTGTAGGCTTAATGGGAATGGCTACATTTACGGAAGATGAAGAACAAATTGAAAGAGAATTTTCGTTCTTAAAGCAGACTTACGACGAATTGAAAGCAAAATACAACCAGCTAGAAATTTTATCTATGGGAATGAGCGGCGATTACAAATTAGGAATTAAACACGGTAGCAATATGATTAGAATTGGAAGCGCTATCTTTGGAAAGCGAAATTAAAAACGACTGTTTGTTTGCTATTTTAGACATAGAATCCACTGGTGGAAAGTATAATGAAGAAGGAATTACTGAGATTGCTATTTATAAATTTGATGGCGAAAAAATAGTAGATCAATTTATTAGCTTAATTAATCCTGAACGCAAAATTCAGTCTTTTGTGGTAGGTCTTACAGGTATTAATAATGAAATGCTACGCAATGCTCCTAAGTTTTATGAAGTAGCTAAACGTATTGTTGAGATTACAGAAGAATGTATTTTGGTAGCGCATAATGCGAAATTTGATTACAGAATTTTAAGAACAGAGTTCAGCAGACTCGGTTTTGAATATGAAAGAAAATCAATTTGTACGGTAGATTTATCTCAAAAACTTCTTCCGGGCTTACCTTCTTATTCTCTAGGTAAATTGGTTAAAAATTTAGGCATACCTATAACTAACCGGCACCGAGCATCTGGTGATGCTTTAGCTACCGTAGATTTATTTAAGTTATTGCTTCAAAAAGATACAACTAAAGAAGTAATCACAGCAAGCACACAAGTAAAGCCGAAACATCGGAAAGATCAAAAACTTATTCGCTTAATTGAAGATTTGCCTTCAAAAACAGGTGTTTACTATTTTCATAATGCCGAAGGTAAAATTATTTATATCGGTAAAAGCAAAAACATAAAAAAACGAGCTAATCAACATTTTACAAACGATAATCCAAAATCAAAACAAATTCAATTAGAAGTTGAACAAATTACTACCGAAAATACAGGAAGTGAATTGTTAGCCCTTCTAAAAGAAAATCAGGAAATTAAAAACATACAACCCAAATATAACCGCGCACTTAAAAAAACACTATACACTCACGCTTTGTTTAGTAAAATCAATAAAGATGGTTACATTGAATTTAGAGTAGGTTCTGCTAAACAAAAAGGCGAACCAATTACTACCTTTACAAATAACATGCAGGCTAAGTCTGTACTTAACTTTATAGTAGAAGAATATAATTTATGCCAACGCCTATGTGGTTTGCATAAAACCAAAGGAGCCTGTTTTAATTATACCATTAAAGAATGTAAGGGTGCTTGTGTTAACAAAGAATCACCAGAAAACTATAATCTTAGAGCTCAAAAAGTTATAAACCGATATAGCTTCAATAAAAAGAACATGTTGGTTGTAGACCGTGGTAGAGATGCTGGTGAAAAATCTGTAGTTTGGGTTGAAAATGGATCTTTAAAAGGTATTGGATTTTTCAATTTAAATTACCAAATTCAAAAACCAGAAATCTTGAAGCAAGTTATTACGCCAATTGAAGATAATAGAGACGCCAGACACATTGTTCAAGCCTATATTCGTAAAAACGAAAAACGAATAAAAATTATTGATCTAAATTAAGCTAGATTAATTTAAGTAATTTTGAAATTATGACCTGGAAAGAAAAACTACATGAAGTAATTTATGAAGCAGATACAAAAGCTGGTAAGTTATTCGATGTATTTTTATTAATCATCATTCTTCTTAGTTTAGTATTGGTCATGTTAGACTCGGTAGATGATTTATATAATAAATATCACGACTGGTTTGTAATTGCAGAATGGGTAATTACCATTTTTTTTACCATAGAATATTTCTTACGGATTATTAGCATTAAAAGACCTAAGGATTATATTTTTAGTTTTTACGGAATTGTTGATTTTCTATCTACCATACCATTATATATTTCTTTAATTTTCGCGGGTTCTGGAGCTTTACTCACCTTAAGAGCTTTACGACTATTACGTGTTTTTAGAGTGCTAAAATTAGCAAAATTTACAGGTGCAGGAGCTAGAATAAGCGTAGCCATAAAAAACTCTATGCCTAAAATTCTTACTTTCTTATTTAGTGTAATTATCGTATCCTTTGTTGCTGGAACCGTTATGTATTTAGTTGAAGGTCCTGAGCATGGCTACACATCTATACCAAGAAGTATTTATTGGACTATTGTTACGCTTACTACTGTGGGTTATGGAGATATTCACCCAGTTACGCCTTTAGGACAATTTGTAGCTTCAATAATTATGATGCTTGGTTATGGGGTGATTGCTGTTCCTACGGGTATTGTTTCAGCTGAAATGGTAAAAGATGAAAGAAAACATAGCAATACACAAGTCTGTTTTAATTGCAATGAAGCAAGACATGACAATAATGCTAATTTTTGCCACAAGTGTGGATATTCACTTAATAAGTAGATATTTATTAAAATGAAAAAACCACAATTAATATGTATTTTGGGACCAACTGCCATTGGAAAAACCAAATTAGGAATTGAGCTTTCTCAACACTATGGCACAGAAATAATTTCAGCAGATTCAAGGCAATTTTATAAAGAAATGGAAATTGGTACGGCCGTTCCTACTAAAGAAGAATTATCGGCTGCAAAACATCATTTTATTCAGCATATTTCCATTAAAGATCATTATAGCGTGGGAGATTTTGAACGCGATGCGGATTACAAACTCCAGTTGCTTTTTAAAAGCCACGAAAAAATAATTCTAGTTGGGGGAAGCGGGCTTTATGCAAAAGCTGTTACCGATGGCTTAGATGAATTTCCTGAAGTAAATAAAAATATTCGTGAACAACTGAATACTGAATTTGAGCAAAAAGGAATTATTCATCTTCAAAATGAATTACTAGAAGTAGACCCTAAAGCGTATCAATCTATTGCTATAGAAAATCCACAAAGACTTATTAGAGCATTAAGTGTATATCGAGCTTCGGGGAAGCCTTATTCAAGTTTTCTTGGTAAAAAGAAAGAAAATAAAACATTTAATACCCTAAAAATAGGCTTAACTGCTCCAAGAGATGTTATTTATGACCGAATAAATAAACGCGTGGATATGATGCTACAAAATGGTCTATTAGCTGAAGCAAAAAATCTTTATGAGCAAAGAAACTTAAATGCATTAAACACAGTTGGCTATAAAGAATTATTTAAATACATTTCAGGTGAATATAGCCTAGATTTTGCTATTTCAGAAATTAAGAAAAACACAAGACGTTTTGCCAAAAGACAATTAACTTGGTTTAAGAACCAAGAAAATGCAATTTGGTTTGATTATAAGACGCCTACGCAAGAAATTATTGAAACCATAAACAGAAAATGTACACAGGCAACTTAAGTTACCTGTGTAATTTGAAACTGAAAAGCGTTTAGCTTTTAAATGGTTTTATGCTGATTTTCCATCAGATCCTTTTACCACTAAACGGAAACCTTCCCCGTGAATGTTAAGAATCTCTACAGAATCATCAACTTTTAAGTATTTTCTCAATTTAGCAATATACACGTCCATACTTCGAGAAGTAAAATAATTATCATCTCTCCATATTTTAGTTAAAGCTAATTCTCTTGGCATTAAATCATTTTCATGTAATGCTAATAAACGTAATAAATCATTCTCTTTTGGAGATAATTTTATAGGTTCATCTTCTTTATAAGTTAAGAAGCGTAGCTTAGAATTGAGATGAAAATTACCAATATTGAATTCAAATTGTTTGCTATCTGCAATGCTATCACTAGCTTTACGTTGCATAATAGCTTTAATTTTCATTAAAAGTACTTCGCTATCAAAAGGCTTATTAAGATAATCGTCTGCTCCTACTTTATAACCTTTTAAAACATCTTCCTTCATCGATTTTGCGGTAAGGAAGATAATAGGAATGTCTTCGTTTTTCTCTCTAATTTCCTTAGCTAGGGTAAACCCATCTTTGTAAGGCATCATTACATCGAGAATACATAAATCGTAATCTCCTTTTTTAAATTTTTCAAAACCTTCCATTCCGTTTTTGGCGTGAGTCACGTCATATTCGTTCATGGTAAGATAATCTTTTAAGACAATTCCAAAATTTGGATCATCTTCTACTAACAGAATTTTTTTGTTTTCAGTTTCCATATATTTAAGATATTAAGGGTAATTTAATAATGAAGGAGCTTCCTACTCCTTTTTCGCTTTCTACATTAATTTCACCGTGATGGTCTTCAACTATACGCTTTACATACGCTAAGCCTAAACCATGACCTTTTACATTGTGTACGTCTCCGGTGTGTTCTCTATAAAACTTATCGAATATTTTCTTTTGAACTGATTTAGTCATTCCAGCTCCTTGATCTTTTATTTTTAAAACGATATAATTCTTTACATTTTCAGAATAAATATCAATTTTAGGCTCATTTGGAGAATACTTAATTGCATTATCTAATATATTCACAATCACATTAGTAAAATGAGATTCATTAGCCAATATAGATGACTTCTTGGCTTCAAAATGAGTTTGTATGTAACCATTTCTATTTTTTACTATTAAGTCTACGTGATTTATAGCTGAATTTACTATTTCGTGTAATTTTTGACGGTCTTTTTCTATATTAAGTTCATTTCTTTCCAACTTAGAAATACGAAGTACATTTTCAACCTGAGCATGCATTCGTTTGTTTTCGTCACGAATCATTTTCAAGTAACGATTAGTCATTTCTTTGTTTTCTGAAACTTTAGGATTATTCATAGAATCTAAAGCTAAATTTATGGTAGCAATAGGAGTCTTAAATTCATGCGTCATATTATTAATGAAGTCAGTTTTAATTTCAGAAATCTGACGTTGTCTGAAAAGTTGAGAAATAGCCGAAGAAAAAGTAAGGATAATGATTATTGTAAAAATAATAGAAATGATTGCCATCTTAGATATGGAAGAAAGAATCTCTTTTTTCTTATCTGTAAAATTGATAAACAATTTATATTGATTTTTACTGTTGCTATTCGAAAAGATTGGAACTCCATAAGTAGATGGGCTTTTTAGGGTAAAGTTTTCGGACCTTACTTTGGTGGGTAACTCGCCACTGTAAATTCCAAATTCGAAATCTGAATTTAAATTACGTTGACTTACCTGTTCTTTTATTAAATTTTCTAAATGGTTTTTATCTATACGTTTATGAATAGGTAACATACTCGCTCCTTCTTGTATTGCGTCACGCATTAAGTAGCGCTCTTCTCTATCCATATTTTGGATTTTCTCGTATCGATCCATAGCAGATAATTTGTTATTATCTATTCCTTCTTTACGAACTACGCGTGTTACTTTTTTATTGATTAGCTTCCTAAATTCAATACTATCTTTATCACCATATAAGAAGGGAGAAGAAACTTTGTAATCTTCTTGTAAAATTGAATTGGTATACACATAGTATTCGCTAGATTCATTTTTATCTTTTAAATGAAAAAGCTCACTAAGTTGAGTTTCTAGCGCGTCAGAAGAATTTGCCAAAGCCGCTACTTCAAAATAATATTTATCTAACTCTTCGTTTTCAACTGTGCGAGAGACACTTATAAGAATTTGTTTAGCAGAAATGGAGAACTGTTCTTCACTACTCTCTACAGAGTTTTTTATCCAATATCCTTGAACAAAAATGATCCCAATTAAGGAAACACTCATCAAAATTATAAGTAGTCGGAACAAGTTTTTATTCATGCTTCAAATGTAGAATTTAAGCATTTTAACATTTGTAGCTTTAAGAAAACATTAACTGCAAGATTATTTAAAAATTATGAGTATTTTTTAAATATTTATAAATATTATGAACATTTTGTTCTGTTTTTATTAATTCTTCATTATTTATAACAAAGTCAGCTAACTTTTTCTTTCTATTATCGCTCCATTGATTCTTCATTCTAGCTTCAATTTGAGAATAGGTTTTCTGATCTCTTTCTTTTATTCTTTTCAACTTAGTTGTTTTTGGAGCGGTAACTAATAAAGTGTAATCAAAATTAGATTGTTTGTTCTTTTCAAAGATTATCGCAGCTTCATAAATAAGCAATGCTTGGGTTTGTTCATTTTTCCATTTTTCATAGGCCTTAGCAACCGCTGGATGTACTAAATTATTTAGTTTCTGTAAAGCTTCAACATCATTAAACACCTGTTTAGCTAAATAATCTGTGTTTAAAGAACCATTTTTATAAGCACAATCTCCAAACTCTTTTACAATTTCATTTTTTAAATCAACTGAATTTTGCATCAGTTCTTTTGCCTGATAATCTGCTATAAAAACAGGACACCCCAAATCTTTAAAAAAATTAACCACTGTGGTTTTACCACTTCCAATTCCACCGGTTACAGCTAATGTAATCATGATTATTTTCTTAAAATATATTCAATTTGTTTTGGATCAAGCTCTAGACGAATTGCTTTATCGGGGCTCTTTTTAATTTTTGGAACAATGATGTAAGCATTTTCAATAGCATTATTAAAATCACAAACTACCAAAAAATCTTCTTCATCAAATAAATCTGCATTTTCAATACTGGTTTGAAATTTTAAATTGACAGTTTGCGGAATGAGTTCAACTTTATACTCATCGGGGCTGTTAATTAACTTTATTGGTAGATTTAAGCTAATCTCTGTAAATTTTTCAACTTGAATAGTGTAGTCCACATATTCTTTCTCTATGGATATTAGGTCAGGTTTGGGATTAATTAACTTGATTTCGCCTTGTTCATCTTTTTTTAAATTCGTTAAGCTCAATTGTTTGCTTTCAATAGCTTCAATGTTGCGTATTGCATTTTTGGGACCTGCAATTTCAATTGAGTCTTTAGATAAAATAACACCGCTATAACTTGCATAAGCATTTGAAAATTCGAGTTTTTGGTTTAAATTGACAGCTACTTTTTTAATAGATTTTTCAGCATAAGGCAGACGATAACGATTGTTCTCTATATTAAAATTTTTTGAAGAAACATTTAATTGTTCTGCAATTTGTGATGCAAACAAACTAACATCAAATATGTAGTGATCATCGTATTTTTCTAATTTCGATAATGATATTGTAATGGTTTTATTGGTAAATTCTTTTTGAAAAATCTTAAACCCTGTTTCATTTAGTGAAGATGTTAAGCTAATAGATTTTTTTTCTACTATTTCATTAATTGGAATGTCCGTAAATTCAATATTTAAACTGTAATCTATTTGATGTTCTTTAGAAAATTGAAGAATTAGCCATAACACAAATGTAAATGATGTAAAAAATGTGATCGCTTTCCAGTTTGTAGCTTCAAAAACGTTTAAAAAGTAATTTGTTTTTTTACTCATTTTTTAAAATTGGTTTTGTCCTTTATAAAACAAGAATGGAAATTGCTTTCTAGGATTATTTTTTAGTAAATGAATATAAAAAATACTCTTCATAAATCCATAGCCATAGCCCAAAAATTGGATTAATGTAGTTGCACTCACATAAAAAGCTACTTTTATAGACTTCAATTTTATAAAAGCTAAAAAGCTTAAAAATATCAAGTAAGCTATAATTATAAGAAGTGGTACGTAAATTTTCACAAAACAGAGCGCAATAGAAAACAGCAAGAAAAAGACAAAGAAGCTTGGTAAAAAAAATGAAATTTTTCTAGTGCTGGGATGTTTCTTGATTAAAATTGGTCTTACCAAACCAAACTTATAAACTTGAAGAATAAATTTCTTAAACGAAATTCTTCTTTTATGATAAACAATGGCATTCGCTAAAAACAAGGTTTTATATCCTAGTTTTTGTATTCGAATGGACAAATCAGGATCTTCACCGGGGTGGATATTTGAAAATCCACCTGTTTTTATAAAAACTTCTTTAGAGATTCCCATATTAAAGCTTCTCGGCTCATAGCTTTGAATCTGCTTCTTACCACCTCTAATTCCTCCGGTTGTAAAAAAAGATGTCATACTAAAATCTATTGCTTTTTGAAGTGTCGAAAAACTTTCATGCGCTGCATCGGGACCACCAAAGCAATGTATTTTTTTAGATTGTAAGGTTGAATATAGATATTCAACATAATTAGGCCCCAGAATAACATCTGAATCTAAGATGATAAAGAAATTGCCACTAGCATTTTGCATTCCGTAATTCCTAGAATCTCCAGGGCCCGAATTGCTTTTATAAAAATAGGAAATGTTTAGTTTTTCTTTGAAGCCTTTAATTACTTGCTCACAGTCTAAACTAGATCCATCTTCGACAATTACTATTTCATAATTTTGAGAAGAATTTTGCTTACTAAAGCTTTCTAGCAGCTCTTTAATTTCTTCTGGCCTATTGTAAACTGGTATGATAAAAGAAATCAACAAATTCATGGGGGTAAATATACTTCATAAAAAAATCCCAGCACTTTCGTACTGGGATTTTGATTGATTGATTTGTAAAAGGAATTTACTCTTTTACCACTTGGAACGTTTTACTTGCACCATTGATGCTTACTTTCATTAAGTAAACTCCAGTCTCTAATCCACCCATTTCCAAACTTGGATTGGTTTGATTAGGACGTTGTGTAAGTACGCGTTGTCCTAACATATTAAATACTTCAATTTGCTCAACCGCATTTGAAGCTTCTATCCTTAAGCTATTTTTAACAGGGTTTGGATAGTAATTAAAGTTATCTGAATTAAAGTCAACTGTTGAGATAGTTGCTTCTGGCAACTCAACTAAAGGTCCACCAGCAGCTGTAGCTACCCATAAACCAAATCCATTATCCATAGTTGCATCGTCTCCGAAGAAACCACTAGCTACTACGGTAATTGCAGCGCCTTCAAATCCACCTAATGTGGCTAAAGGAGCTGAATAGCTTACAATTGCATCTGGCGTTCCCGCTGCAGCAATCTCTAAAGTATAATCTGCAACGCCTAAATTCAGGTAACCTTGGAATTCTGGGTAAGCGATATTCGATACTAAGTTTCCAGCTGTAGATTCGTTGACATCTACTGCAGGTGCATCTGGCGAACCATGGTGCACTAATACATCTACTTGTGTTGGATCTACTGCTGCTGTTTGTGCACCAGCATAAACACTTAACTCAAATGTATTATCAGTTAAAAAACCTGAAGCATCTAAAACGCCATTAGCTACGATGATGTAATTTTCATCTTCTACTAAGTTAAAGGTTTCATTATGTACGCTTGCTGATAAATCAGCTCCAGCTGGCACAACATCTACAACAATATCTACACCTGCTGGTGCTTGTAAAAAGCTAGATGCAGTTCTAAAGTCTACTCCTGTTAAGTCTGGAAGTAAAGCTCCATTTAAGTACACATCTACTGATGCTGCTGCTGGATCTGGTGAGTTATGTATCACTTGTACATTAGCAAACACCGGTTGTGGCTCATCGCCTTCAACATAAACTCCAAATTCAATGGTGTCAATGTTGGTTGATGATTGACAACTAACTGAACCATCTGAATCTAAAGTCATATAAATGCTTCCTGATTGGGCTGTAAAGCTTAAACCTGCTAATTCATTTCCATCTACATCAGAATTAAATAACACAACTCCTGTATTATCTACTCCATCATAGATAATTAAATCATCCCAGGTTCCTGATGAACTAGCTTCTACTGAACCAGCATCAAAAACTAATACTAAAGCTGATCCATCATCTGAATCAAATCTCCATTCTTCGAATTCACTGCTATCATAACAGTAGTTTTCTAAGGCTGGGTTACCAACACTTACAACAGTTGGTGCTAAGGCGGTAGTAAAGTCTACCGGAATGCTTAATGAACTCTCTCCATCTGCTCCACAATCAGTTTGTATTACTACAAAGTAATCTGTATCATCATCTAAACCACTTACAGATGCACTGTTTACTGCGGTGGTTCCCATTGCTACTGCCGTGTCTACTTCTGGATCAGCTCCTTCTGCAAATACCATCCAAGTATATTCTACTGCATTAGGTTGTGCATCCCAGCTAAAATCAGCTCCATCTACTGTAATTCCACTTACATTCACATTAGCTACAGGTAAACAGTTTGGAGGTGTTCCTACAAAAAAGTTATCTACGTAAACCCAATGATCACTTGCTGTACCAGGACTTGCTATGGCATAAATACCAAATTGTACTTCACCTGAATAAGATGATAAGTCTATCGATTCATTCTGTCCTGTATTTGATGGCGTTGAACCTGCTGTGTAAGTAGCTAAAGTCACCCAAGTTGTTCCTCCATCTGTACTAATCATAACGCCTACTTCATCGTCTTCACTAAATGTAGTCGCATCTGTACTTAACCATTCTGTAGCAGCTATATCATAACTTAACACATAATCTGCACTACCCGCTCCTAAATCAATAGTTTGTGATACTAACCATTGTGCTGTAGTATTGTTATACATATTATTTCTCGCAGCCTGAGAACCCGTCTGTGGTGAGTCTTGACCTGACCAGCTTGAAGAACCAAAGTCATCTGGTCCTGCTGCGGTTCCTGTTGCTTCTTCCCAACATGGATTTAAGAAATCTTCAAAATCTTCTTCATAGTTTACTGGAGCAGGTTCACAATCTGTAGCAAAGCTTACTTCTGTATAATCACTAGTGCCTGCCGCACATACCGTACGTACGTATAAGTCGTAAGAAGTATTTGGTGCTAATCCTGTAAAACCTAAGCTAGCTTCTCCTGTATTAGTTGTTCCTTCTTCTACGCTAGTAGCTACCCCTAATTCTTCGCCTTCTAATAACAATACATATTCGTATCCACCTGTTTCTCCTGCAGCTGCTGACCAGCTAAAATCTGCTGTAGTAGCCGTAACGGTATCTACTGATAAATCAGTAACTGGTGAACATAATAATTCTTCAATGTTTAAAGTATAGTCCGTAGATTGTGGGGATGCCCATGTTGAAACTACAAATTTATAATCTTCTCCAGCGGTAACGTTTAATATAAACTCTAAATCATCGCTTGAGGATCCATTCGTATCTCCTCCTAAACAAGCTTCTCCTATATCTGCACAACTTTCATAAGCAAATATTCCTGCATAAGTATCAGATAATTCTGTTAAACTTACAAGTAAAGCACCGTCAGCTGCAGCTGTGTAGGTGTACACTACATCGTCTCCATTTAAATAAGGAGATGTAGACCCACAGTCTGTACCAGCTGCTCCACTATAGTTATCACCATAATTAGATGTACTATCTACCGTATTGTAAGGCAATGTGCTTATTTCTATGGCAGCTTCACAAGTTCCACCAGTAATAGCAGTTTGCGTTGCTAAAACTTCACTGATTCCTGTTTCTCCCGCATCACACTGTGCTATTACATAAACCTCGTAAGCTGTGTCTTCAGTTAGGTTTTCTATTGTTGCTGAACTTTCAGTTCCCGCTACCACAAAAGACTCACCTTCCGTTAAAGGGTCAAATCCAATTACATCGCTGTAAACCACCTCATAATTATTAGCTGAGTCGTTTCCTACCCATTCTATGTCGATAAAATCTAAACCAGCTCCTAAAGCTGCTAAGTCTGTAGGTTCTGGACATGCTGGCACTTCAAAAAGAGTTACCGTAATATTACTCCAATCTGCTGATGAACCACTCCATGATTGGTTGAGTATTAAATCTAATGTGCCATCTGTTGCTGGGTCATATAAGTCTGCAAAATCACCAGAAAAAGTAATTGTTGCAGGAGCACTACCTCCAGCTCCAGATGTTGGCGGATCAATTTCTACAATACCAGCTGTAGTAACCACCTGGATATCAGCCTCACTAGAAAAGGCATTATTAGTATCTACCCAATCTGCTGTAATCTCAAATGAGTCATATATTAATGGCGCAAAACCTGCTGTGTTACCAGCATCATTTACGTTAACCGTTACTGGACTACCATTTAAAACATTAAAAGGTCCAGCTAAAGTTGTTCCAGTTACCGGTGCTTCCTGACTGAAATAAATATTATCTACATAAATGTCAAATGGAGTGGTGTTTGCCGTACCGTCACCATTAAATTGACCGTCAAATTTTAATTGAAAAATGGAATCCCACGTCATCCCTGTGAAGTCATCTTTAGCTAAAGTTACGCTATTCCAAGATCCTGGTGTTACAGGTACTTCTACTAAAATTTCAGTTGCTCCAGAACCATTATTAATGGGTGAAACTTTTACTTGGCGATCTGTACCTGCTGCTACCCAAATATCAACATGTAAAAAATCCATGTCAGATAAATCAATAGAATAACCTAAATCTGTGCCTTGATAAGTAAAATTTGGATAAGCTAAAACAAAATCACTGCCATCTCCAGTGGGATCAAAAGTTGTATTTACTAAAGTATGACCTGGTTGTCCCCAGTTAGGATCGTAATTTGCTACTGTTTCATTAGTGTAAGTATCTGAATAAAAACTTACTACATTAGATTCATCTTCTGTAGGAACAGGCGCTGATGAAGTTGGTG
>CBFIGU010000007.1:0-42867 GCA_965662165.1 Psychroflexus sp. | reverse complement strand
ATTTTGAAGGTACTTTTATGATGCATTAAGGAAAATTTTTTTTCGGATCATTTTCCATCGGTAACTTCTAATGAAATCTCCTTCTTTAGCATTTACTAGTTTTGATGGTTTTTGAAACCAAGCTGTTTTTATAAAACTGAATATGCCTAAAAAGTAAAAGAGTGGCTGCTTTTTTAAGAAAGCAAGTTTTAAAAGACTTAAATTACTTAATACCAAGCCGTAATCCATTTTGTAAAGCGCTTTTCCGTATCGCTGAGCTAAAGTATTAGAATAAAGTTGTCCTGTAGGTTTTAAATGTTTGACTTTAAGTTTTGGGTTAGTGTCTGTTTTCCATCCGTGAAACCTTGCCAATAACTCATCTACTGTATCCCAACCCATATCTTTTTTGAGTCCGCCAATATCTTTGAAACATTCAAAACGATAGGCTTTTAGCGGTCCACGAATATGGTCATTATTTGTTAAGTTTTCTTTCACCCATTTTTTATCTTTATTTTGAATATAGCAAAAGCCAGCATACATTCCTAGTTGGGCGTTAGATTGAAATGCATTTTTTAATTCAAATAAATAATCTTTTGGAAAAATTAAATCTGCATCAAATTTACAAATGATGTCACACTTGGAGTCAAGTTGTTCATAGCCTTTGTAAAATGCTTTTATAATTTTACTGCCTGGTTCGTGGGCATCGGTATGAGTAGAAGAAAGGTGAATAGCTTTAATTGTATCAAACTCAGCAGCAAACCTATCTATTACTTTTCCTGTTAAATCTGAAGAATGGTCATTAACCACAATAATTTGAGAAGCAGAGAAAGTTTGTTGTACTAACGAGTTTAAACATTTTTCTATAAATTGTTCTTCGTTGTGCGCAGGAATAATAATGCAAATATTCATGCTTATTTCCTTTTACAATACACTAAATAATACCTTGGAGTAAAACTTCTTAAAATAGGTCTAAAGCCAATTTTTTTTACTGGATTTGTAAATTTTACACTATCTATAATTTCCCAACCTGATTTTTCTAAAAGCCAATCGAACTGCCAATCTTCAAATTCATGATAATGTCTATCCCATGGATCAGTTTTACTTCTATATGCACTAGAAAACCAAAGTTTAAGCGGAATACTAGCAAAAAGGTATTCAGTTTCTATTTCTCTTAAAACATTGAAAGGAGCAAGAAGATGTTCAAAAATTTCAAAAGCTGAAGTAATTTCTGCATCGCTATTTTGAACACTAGAAAAATCTATATCTAAATCTTCTCCTTTAGTATTAAAGACTTTATAATTATTCTTTTCTAGAAGTTCGCAAAATGGATTTCGAACTCCTAAGTCTAAAATTTTTTTAGGTGCAGGTTGGTGTTTTTTTAAAAAGTCCAACGTGATTTGATACCGCTTTTTAGGAAAGTTTCCTTCGTACATTAATATTGGTAAATTATAGCATTTACATTCATTCCAGCACCTACACTTGCAAACATGATGATATCTCCTTTTTCTAAGCCTTCATTATCTAATTCTTGTTTTAAAAATAAATCATACAGCGTAGGAATGGTGGCTACACTAGAGTTACCTAAAGTTTTAATGGTCATAGGCATAATGTTTTTTGGAATTTTCTCATCGTATAATTCATAAAAACGCTTCAATATAGCAATGTCCATTTTTTCATTTGCTTGGTGAATGAATATCTTCTTTAAGTCTTTAATATTTTTTCCACTTTTATCTAAACAACTCTTCATTGCATCTGGAACATTACTCAGCGCAAAGTTGTAGATTTTACGTCCATACATTTTAATATAAGCTGTATTCGAATCAATTTTTGGAGAAAAAGTTCTGTCAAAATAGATATAATTAGCTTCATCGTAGGTAAAACTTGCACTCTCGTGTGTCAATATTCCACCTTCTTCTTCAACTTTTTCATAGATAGTAGCTCCAGCTCCGTCTGCATAAATCATGCTATCTCGGTCATGCGGATCGATAACTCTAGATAAGGTTTCAGCGCCAATTACCATACATTTATTAGCAATCCCACTGTCTATAAATGCTTTAGCTTGTATACTACCTTCAACCCAACCGGGGCAACCAAAGATAAGATCGTAAGCTACACACTTGGGATTTTTAATCTTTAGGCTATGCTTTACGCGAGATGCTAAACTTGGGACAATGTCAGTTTGTTGGCTATCGTGTTTTACATCACCAAAATTATGTGCAAAAATAATATAGTCTAATTGTTCTGTGTCTATTCCTGCATTTTCAATAGCTTCTTTGGCAGCTATACTAGCAATATCTGAAACTGTAAGTTCGTCTTCTACATATCGGCGTTCTTGTATACCCGTTATTTTTTCAAATTTTTTGATGATGACTTCTGGGTGCTCGTCAAAAGCAGTTCCGTCTTCTGTATAAAATTGGTGGTTTAAAAAATCTTCATTTTTTCGAATTACATTAGGTACATAGCTTCCACAACCTGTAATTTTTACCCTAGCCATAATTTAAAATTTTTGTGATGCAAGTTAATAAATGTTTTTGGTTTGCAATGCAGTATAAAGCAGCATATAAACTATATTTTAGCTAAAATTTGAATTATATTTGGTAAAGATTTTTGATTTATGAGAAAAATAATTTCAATTTTATGTTTTTTGCTCACTTTTTCCTTGTTTTCTCAAACAAATAACACCAAACCATCTTTTTTTGAAAGAGTACAATTTGGTGGGACTGGAGCTTTAAATTTTTCAAATAATTTTACGACCATTAGTTTAGCGCCACAAGCTGTTTATCCAGTAAACCCTTATTTTTCAACTGGACTGGGGTTACAATATAGTTATTTAGAAAGTCGAAATAACTATAAAAGTCAAGTTTACGGTGGGAGTTGGATTTCACTTTTTCAACCCATAGAAGAATTTCAATTTTCTACTGAGTTAGAACAATTAAGAGTAAATACTGAATTAGATAATGGTTTGGAAGATGAATTCTGGAATACCGCTTTGTTTTTAGGATTGGGCTATACACAGCAGAATTTTACATTTGGTCTTAGGTATAATGTGCTATTTAAAGAAAGTAATACTATTTATCCGCAGGCTTGGATGCCTTTTGTACGTGTTTTCTTTTAATTTATTATTAGAAATCTTCAAAAGCATTTAATCCAAACAATGCAAAATCGTATTTTACTGGATCTTCTGGGTCAAGTTTTCTTAACTTCTTATCTAATTCTAAAACTGCTTTAGCATCATTTTGTTTACGCTTAAGCAACTTGAGCTCACGAGCAATTTTACCCGAATGCACATCTAAAGGGCAGGAAAGTTTACTTGGTGAAATATTTTTCCAAAGACCAAAATCTACTCCATTCTTGTCCTTTCTTACCATCCAGCGTAAGTACATATTTATGCGTTTGCAAGCTGAATTTTTTAAAGGGTCGCTAACATGTTTTTCGGTTCTAGCAGAGTGCGGTAATTCAAAAAATATATTTTTAAATTGATGTATAGTTGGCATGATAAATTTTTCATCTTGGTATTTTGTAAAAATGTTTTCTAAACCACCGTGATTTTTATAAATATTCTGCAAGGCAAGAAAAAAATAATGCAAATCTTCTGCATTAAATGTTCGGTGAACAAATTGATAAGATGGCGATTTTTTATTGTAATTTTTAATAAAGTCAAATGGAGCATTTTCCATTATGCTTAGAAGTTTCTCACCGTTATTGATAATACTTTTTCGATTTCCCCAAGCTATGCTGGCAATTATAAATCCTGCAATCTCAATATCTTCTTTTTTGCTGAATTTTCTAGGTATTTGAATAGGGTCGGTGCCTATAAATTTAGGCTGATTGTAAATTTCTGTTTTTTCGTCTAAAAACTCTTTTAACTCTCTAAGCTTCAATAGACTCTTCGTTTTTAGTTATTTTTCCATCTACAATTTCTAATTTTCGATCTGCCATATTTGCCAAATCATTATTGTGTGTTACAATAACGAAGGTTTGCCCAAATTGGTCTCTTAAGTCAAAGAACAGTTTATGTAGCTGCTCGGCAGAATTAGAATCTAAGTTTCCGCTGGGTTCATCTGCAAAAATAACAGATGGGTTGTTGATTAATGCTCTGGCTACAGCAACTCTTTGTTGCTCTCCACCACTAAGTTCGTTTGGTTTATGATGAGCCCTTTCGGCTAAACCTAAAAATGATAATAATTCTTTAGCTTTTGCTTCAATTTTAGACTTTGGTGTTTTTTTAATGAATGCAGGAATACAAACATTTTCAAGAGCTGTAAATTCTGGCAGTAATTGATGAAACTGAAATATAAAACCGATGTGTTCATTTCTAAAAGAAGCAATTTCTTTTGAAGATAATTTAGTAATGTCTATACCATTAATTTCAATTTTTGGCGTAGGAGATAAATCTGGTTTTTCTAAAGTCCCTAATATTTGAAGCAAAGTGGTTTTACCAGCACCAGATGCACCTACAATAGAAATTATCTCACCTTTAGCAATAGAAAGATTGAGGTTATTTAAAACTTCTAAGTTTTTATAGTGTTTATGAATTTGCTCGGCGTGAATCATTTCAATAAATTTTTGGCTAAGGTAAAAAAACACTGGCTTTTTATGGCTGCTAATTATACGTTAAATGAAATTTACTTGTTTAATATATACATAATTTTGTTCGACAAATATTAATATATGACATTATCTAAGGCAATTTTTGCAAATGGATGTTTTTGGTGTACAGAAGCAGTTTTTCTTCAATTAAAAGGTGTTAAGAAAGTTGAATCTGGTTTTACAGGTGGGAAAATTAAAAATCCACCTTACAGAGAAGTAGTCATGGGAAGAACTGGTCATGCAGAAGCCATACAGATTATGTTTGATGAAGACGTAGTTTCTTATAAGCAATTATTATATGTTTTTTTTAGTACTCACGATCCAACTACCTTAAATAGACAAGGTTATGATGTGGGTACACAGTATAGAAGTGCTATATTTTATACAAATGAAAATCAAGAAAAGATAGCGAAAGAAGTAGTTGAAGAACTTGAGAAAGAACAAATTTTTAATGACCCTATAGTTACTGAAATTACGGAAGCATCAGCGTTTTACATTGCAGAAGAAGAACATCAAAATTTTTATAGAAACAATAAGGAATATCGCTACTGCCAATTAATTATAGAACCTAAACTGTCTCATCTCAGAAAACAATTTCAGCATTTACTAGTTTCATAAAATTTCAAAACACAAAGCATGTCTTATAAAATCTTCGAAGAATATACACAAAAATACACCCAAGAAATGAAAGATAGTTATTTATCTATCTTAGAATCGGTAGGGGAAGACCCAGAACGGTCTGGAATAGTAAAAACTCCAGAACGAGCAGCGAAAGCCATGCAGTTCCTGACCCAAGGTTATGAAATGGACCCTAAAGATATTCTGCTTTCTGCAATGTTTCCAGAAGATTATGATGATATGGTAATTGTTAAAGATATTGAGTTGTATTCCTTATGTGAGCACCATATGTTACCTTTTTTTGGAAAAGCCCATATTGCTTATATACCTAATGGCCATATTGTTGGTTTAAGTAAATTACCTAGAGTAGTAGATGTTTTTGCAAGGCGATTACAAGTGCAAGAACGTTTAACACACGATATTTTAGAATGTATCAATTCAACTTTAAATCCTAAAGGAGTAGCAGTTGTAATAGAAGCTCATCATATGTGTATGATGATGCGTGGAGTACAAAAGCAAAATTCAGCTACAACCACATCTGGATTTAGAGGCGAGTTTGAAAAAAATGAAACTCGCAGTGAATTCTTAAGGCTTATAGGTAAATAACATTCCTTTTCCTTAATATTATGGTTATTTATTCTGCATAAATAAAAGCTTTAGCGATGCTTTTTCAAACATAAACAGATTTATTTTAAGGAAATACCAGTCTAATATACAGTATTTTACAATTCATCTTTTAAAAACTACAATTCATCTTATTTAGTTTTACAAAACTAGATTGTGTTTCTACTTTTGAAATGTAATCATAAAACTAAATATCATGAAATCATTATTTTACATTGCGTTCTTTTTAGTAACAAGCTTTTTTCAAACCCTAAACCCAGTAAATGAAGCTGGGAAGATGACCATTAAATTCAATAATGTAAATATTGAAAATAAAGGAACTATTTATTTTGCTATTTACACCGAAGGAAACTTTATGACTCAAAATTATTTCAAATCTGAAATGATTAAAGTTGAAGAAGGAGCAGATTTTACAGTAAGCTTTGATGATGTACCTTATGGAACTTATGCTGTTTCAGCTTATCACGATATAAACGGAAACCAGCAAATGGATTTTAATGAAAGCGGAATGCCTACTGAAGATTATGCCATGTCTGGAGCTCCAAACCCAATGGGTCCACCTAACTGGGAAGAAGTGAAATTTGAATTTAAAAAAGAAACTGAACTTGTTAACGTCAATTTCTAGTTAAAACTTTTTTAAGCATTATCCTACAAAAAGCAATTTGCTATTTTAGTCGAAAATTTTTAAAAATATGACTAAAAATATCCTATTAATCTTGCTTTTTGTAGGTTTTTTGTTTTCAGCAAAAGCTCAAGAAAAAGTTGAAGTATCAGATCTTTATACCAAAAAAGAAGTACAAATAGAAATGCGTGATGGCATTAAATTACACACTACTATTTACGCTCCTAAAGACACTTCAAAAGAATACCCTATCTTATTACAACGTACTCCTTACAGCTGCCGACCTTATGGGGAAGACAAATTTAGAAGAAGTATTGGACCGAGTAAAACTTTAATGGAAGATGGTTATATTATTGTTTATCAAGATGTTCGTGGCAGATGGATGAGCGAAGGTGTTTATGATAATATGCGAGCTTATATTCCCAACAAAAAAAGAAAACAAACCGATGAAGCTTCAGATACCTACGATACTATAGATTGGCTTATTAAAAATGTAGATAATACGAACGGTAAAGTTGGTACTTGGGGAATTTCTTATCCAGGACATTATGCAGCAATGTCTGTTCTTTCTGATCATCCAGCTTTAAAGGCTGCATCACCTCAAGCACCTATTGGAGATTTTTATTTTGACGATTTCCACCACAACGGAGCTTATTTACTAAGTTATTGGATTGCTACAGCTGTTTTTGGCTATATGAAAGATGAGCCAACTGCTTCATCTTGGTATACTATTCCTAATATTGGAACAAAAGATGCTTATCAATTTTTCTTAGACATAGGTCCTTTAAGCAACTTAGACGAATACTACAAAGAAGATAATGTATTTTGGCAACAACTCAAAAATCATCCAGATTATGATGAATTTTGGCAAAAACGTGGTTTAATTCAACATATGAAAGACGTTAAGCCTGCAGTAATGACCGTTGGTGGTTTGTTTGATGCTGAAGATTTATATGGTCCTTTTGAAATTTACAAAAGCTTAGAGAAAAACAGTGATAACTTTAATATGATGGTTTTTGGTCCATGGAGTCACGGAGATTGGGCAAGACTAAAAAAACGTCAAGCAGTTGGAAATATTTACTTTGGAGATGATTTGTCACAATATTACCAAGAAGAAATAGAAGCTAAATTTTTCAATCATTTTCTAAAAGGGGAAGGAGAAATGAATCTTCCTGAAGCTTTAGTGTTTGATACTGGCTTAAAAGTGTGGGATGAGTACCGCCAATGGCCGCCAAGAAATGCTGAAGAAAAAACCTTCTATTTAAGTGAAAATCAAAATTTGTCTCAAACTGCATTACCTGAATCTTATCAAGAATTTGTAAGTGACATTACGAAACCTGTTCCTTTTACGGAAGACATTAAAGTAACTTTTACGCCAAGAAAATACATGACAGACGATCAGCGTTTTGCGGCTAGAAGACCAGATGTAATGGTATATGAAACCGACGTTCTAGAAGAAGACATGAAGCTTTCTGGAGAAATATTAGCTTCACTACAAGTTGCAACAACAGGAACCGATGCAGATTGGATTGTAAAAGTAATAGATGTGCATCCACATGACGCCAAAAATACAGAAGAAATGCAAGACCACTTGCAAATGAGTAATTACCATATGATGGTAAGAAGTGAAGTTATTCGAGGTCGATATAGAAATTCTTTCAGTACACCAGAAGCTTTTGTACCTAATACTAAAACACCAGTGGAGTTAGTTTTACAAGATATCAATCATACTTTTAAGAAAGGGCATAAGCTTCAAATACAAGTACAAAGTACATGGTTTCCGTATGTAGATAGGAACCCACAGACTTTTGTGGAAAATATCTTTGAAGCTAAAGAAGAAGATTATAAAACACAGAAACATCGTGTTTATAATGATTCATTTATCCGTTTTCAGGTGTTAACTGAATAAGCGAAAACGTTTTCGTATTGATAACTTTTTGAATAAGCAGTAATTATATCATTGATTTATTAATATTTTTATACAAATTTAAAAATATATTATGATGAAAAAATTACTACTTATTCTTTTGTGTTTAATATTTAGTGTTTCACAAGCACAAGAAATTGGTATTGTTGGTCCTGCTGCCAACGGATGGCCAGGCGATTCTAATCCCACTCCAGATATTATGTTAACTAATAATGGCGATGGAACTTATAGTATAGAAGCTTTAACCTTAACGACAGGTCCAGCAAAATTTAGAGAAGATCAAGCTTGGGATACAAGTTATGGTGGAGATGTTTTCCCTAGTGGTAGCATTACAAATGGAGATATTCCTGTACAAGCCGGTGTTTACGATATTGTTTTAGACTTAAATAATGATACTTACACTTTTACAGATGTAGGTACATTTGAAGAAATTACAATTTCAGGATCAGCTTTAGATTCACCTATTACTTTATCTACGATAGACGGAGATGCTTATGAAGCTCCAGTTACTCAATTTTTGGATGGAACTGTGGTGTTTACAACATCTACAGGTACCGTTTATGGTGCAAATTCTGACACTCCAGAGGGAAATTTAGTAGAGAATGGCGATGCGATAGCAGTTTCTGCTGGTTATTATGAAATTGAATTTTTCTTGGCTAACCTAAATTATGCGCTTAATGTACCAAATGTAGGCTTAGTTGGACCTGGAATTTCAGAATGGCCAGGAGACAATCCAACTCCAGATGTTTTAATGTCTTCTACTGATGGTAGCGTTTACACTCTTAGCTCTCAAGAATTTTTTGAAGGAGAAGTGAAGTTTAGACAAAACCAAAGTTGGAATGTAAATTGGGGAGGAAGTGACTTCCCATCAGGAGATTTAGTACTTAATTCTCCGAACAATATTTTAGTGACCGATGCAGGCTTTTACGATGTAACTTTCGATCGTGAAAACTTAAGCTACATGTTTACTACACTTTCAACTGAAAATCCTGAATTCAATGAGCTGAAAGTATATCCAAACCCATCTAAGGGGAATTGGAATATTTTATCTACTGGTGAAATTGAAAACGTGGCTATTTATTCAGTTACGGGTAAATTAATTGATAACTTACGTACAAGTGGACAAACTGAAATTGAAATAAATGCTTCAAGATATACTTCTGGTATGTATATTATTCAATTAACGTCTACGACAGGTAACAACAAAACTTTAAAATTGATAAAGCAATAACTTCTAACGAAGCAAAGATTTCAATTCTATCTTTTAAAAAGCTGTTCTTAATCGAACAGCTTTTTTTATATGTAATTTATTTAATTTTAATTGTTTAAATTGAAGAACTTAAAATAAAGACTATGCAGAAGTTTTACTTTACCTTACTTATCATATTTAGTTTTTTGATTTCTCAATCTCAAGATATGTTCATTTCTGGATCAGCAATTCCATCTTGGTGGACTAATCCAGATCCAATACCCAATATAAGTTTAATTGATAATGGTGATGGAACTTATTATAAAACGGGTTTAGAGTTTGAAGAAGGTTTTATACGATTTTATGAAGCACAAGATTTAGAAATTAATTTTGGTGGAACAGCCTTTCCAGAAGGTCAGCTCGCAGATCAAGATTTGTTTGTTCAAGAAGGGTTTTATGATGTTTATTTAGATATGAATACCAATACATATTATTTTGAATCATATCCGCAGGTTTCGTTTTATACATTCAATACTAGTAATTCTGTCAGTTTTGGAATGAATACATCTGATTATGAAATTTTTTCTCAACCTGTAACTCAATTTTATGATGGCTTAGGTTGGTTTTCAGTTAATATTCATCCATTTGTCATGGAATATGAAGATTATGGTGGAGACGATTTCCCAAGCGGAAATCTTATCTCCTTTAATCAACCAGTTGAAGTGGAATCCGGCTTTTATGAAGTCACTTTAGATTATACAAATTTGACATTTTCATTTGATGTTCCTGAAGTAAGCATTATTGGTTCTGCATTGGTAAACAACGAAGCTTTTAACGAAAACTCAACTCAAGAATATTTCTTAACATCTTCGCATGGAGCTTTGTACACTTTAAATAATGTCGAATTACAAGAAGGTGAGTTGCAATTTAGACAAAACCAAAATTGGGATGTGTATTGGGGAGGTAATTCTTTCCCTAGTGGTGATTTAACTATAAATGGTGAAAGTATTGAAGTTAACGGAGCTGGAATTTACAATATTTCCTTTGATCGTGAAAATCTGAGCTACATATTCACATCACTTTCAACTGAAAACCCAGAATTTAATTATTTTAAAGTATATCCTAACCCAACAAAACAAAATTGGTATATATCATCTCATGGAGAAATAGAAGAAGTTGCGATTTATTCCATAACTGGTAATCTATTGACTAAGTTAAAAACTAACGGAGTAAATAAAATAAAATTAAACTCAGAAAAGTATGCAAGTGGAATATATATCGCAAAGTTGACTTCTTTTACAGGAGATTTTAGAACCATCAAGCTTATTAAACAGGAGTAGGATTTTTTTGAGATAAAAAAATCCGTCTTGATTTCAAGACGGATTTTAGTTTATCATTTAAGCTTATGCTTAGTAATTCAAATTTACCATTAATGTAAATTCATCATAAATAGTTTTGTCTCCTAAGTTATCGAAGAAACTACCAGAACCGTACTTAATATCGTATTTAGTTCTATCAATTTTTAAAGTGGTTGTTGCTTTACCATCTCCCATATCTAAATCGAATGCAATTGGGTTAGATTTTCCTTTAATGGTTAGCGTTCCTGAAATACCGTACGTATTTCCTTTTTTAGCAGCAGTATTAATTACAAATTTTGCAGTTTTGTAATCTTCAACTCCAAAAAAGTCATCTGAATTTAAGTGACCTTCTAATTTAGCTTTAGAATCACCTTCTAAATCAGTTACATTAATTGTCGTCATATCTACTACAAATTCACCGCCTACAAGTTTTCCATCTTTCATCAAGAAAAATCCATTTTTTAGATCGATAGTACCATCGTGAGAGCCTGTCAGCTTTTCGCCTTCCCACATGATTTTACTTTCTTTAATGTTTACTTTTTCTTGCGCATTAGCAGTTGAAAAACCTACTAAAGCAACGATAGCTGTGGCAAATATGCCTTTTAATACATTCATTTTCATAGTTTTAAATTTAATTGTTGTTAATATTTAGTTTTAAATTCGGGTAAATAATTCGTTTTTTGGTTTTCTCACTTTATCAGCATGTTGTAAAGCATCATCTTTATGTCTAAATCCAACTGTTGCTATTACCGCTGTACTCAGACTTTTTTCTTTTAATTCTAAAATCTCATTAAATTGTGTGGCATCAAAACCTTCCATAGGACAAACATCGATTTGATAATGTGCTGCCGCGGAAAGTAAATTCCCTAAAGCTATATAAGCTTGTTTTTTAGCCCATTCAATTTTATTTTCATCAGATTGACTTATTACAGCATTCATAATCATGTCTTTCATACCGCTTAAATCTTCTCTTTTCATCTGACGTGTTTCTACAATATTGTCAATATAATGATCTAAATAAGCTTCATCAATCTTAGTATTTGCAGCAAAAACTAAAAGGTAAGACGAATCTAATATTTGAGGCTGCTCAAATGCTGCCGGATGTAATTTTTTTCTTGTCTCTACATCTTTTATAACTAAAACTTCGTATGGCTGAAGACCGTAAGAAGAAGCTGAAAGTTGAATTGCATCTAATAGTTTCTCTAAATCTTCTTCTGAAAGAACTTTATTAGCATCAAACTTTTTAGTTGCGTATCTCCATTTTAACTGTTCAATGTAATCTGTATTTGTCATTATTTTTTTCTTAAAAGGGTTAATAATTCACTTAGTTTATCTAATTGGTAATTGTCTAAGTTGGCTGTTATTTTTTGTTCTCTTTGATCTATAGAATTACTAACATTGTTAATAAATTCAAGTCCTTCTTCGGTAATTTGTATTTCAACTTTTCTTTTATTGGTTTCGCAAATTTGTTTTTCAACCAAACCTTTTCTAATTAATTTATCTACTAGGCGAGTTGTATTACTGTTCTTAGCAATCATTCTTTCTTGAATTGAAGACAAATTAGTAGTCTGATTTTTTCGACCTCTCAAGATTCGAAGAACATTAAATTGTTGTGTAGAAATATCATAGGGTTTTAAAACAGCGTTCATTTCATCCGTAATCCAATTACCCGTATATATCACGTTAATCAATGCGCGTTTATAATCTGGTAATTTCTTTTTGGTTTGTATTTCTTCTTCAATTTTCATCATAACAATTGTAGATACAAATGTATGACTGTTGTATATACAATAATACTATTGTTTTGTTAATTTTCTTCTTATAAAATTTTTAACCTAATCATTTATTTATTTGCTAGTTTTGTATTCAAATTAATAGCAATGAAAAATTTAGATAATAAAGAGTGGAAGTCTGGTTTTGAAAATACAGATAATGCAAAAATATTAGATGTTAGGACACCTGGCGAATTTGCTGAAGGTTATATTCCACAAGCTAAATTAATTAATATTCAAGATCCAGCTGGCTTTACTGAAGAAGTTGAGAAACTAGATAAAGACCAAGCTTATTATATTTATTGTCGCTCGGGTAAAAGAAGTCAAATGGCTTGCCAAGTAATGGAAAATATGGGTTTTAAAGATGTAAATAATTTAGCAACAGGAATAATGGAGTGGGATGGAGAAATTGAAAAATAGTACGCTCAAACGTTTTGGATTTTTCTGTTTCATTTTGTGGGTTAGTGTTTCTTGTTATCAAAGAGATTACGAAATAGAATTAGTTTCTCAAGCTGAAATGGAAGATTTAATTCTCGCTGATTCAATTCAGTTAATAGATGTTCGTTCTTTTGAAGAATTTCAGAATAAACACATAAAAGGAGCACAAAGTATTGTGTTTGATGAAGATTTTGAAGAGAATATTCAAAAACTCGATAAAACTAAACCCGTTGCAGTTTATTGTAATACAGGTAGGAGAAGTGAAGAATGTAGTGACTTTTTAAGAGAAAAAGGCTTTACTAAAATTTACGATCTAAAAGGTGGTATTACCAAATGGGAATACAATGATTTTATCATTGAAAATACAAATACGACTAATTAGTTTAATTTTTATAATTCAATTAAAAAGGGAATAGATGTTTTGTCTATTCCCTTTTTAGTTTCTACTATTATTTGATTATTGTTTTAAAACTTTCTTGATACTAGTTTCACTCTCATTACTAATTTTAATAAGGTAAATTCCAGCTGGGTATTCAGATAGATTCAATTCAATTTTACTTTTGTAGCTATTATATTTATAACTAGCTAAACGTTTACCATTAATGTTGTATACTTCAATGTGCTCAACTGGTGTAACCGCAGAATAATCAATATTTAAAATTGTTCTTACTGGGTTTGGATACACTTCAATTTGCTGGCTAAATGCATCAGTACCAATTCCTTCACAAGAAACGTCACCTGGATTCACATTAACTTCTGCAGTAATTATCGTAGAGCAATCTCCGTTATCTACAGCAATAAATATAGATGTTAATCCTAAACCTGCTGAATAACTCTGAATATTCTCAATAGGGTTTGTCCCGGCAGATGCATCTGCTTCAGTTTCATAATAAGCAACACTAAAGTCATTTGCATTTAAATTTTCAAACAAAATATTTTCAAAACTAGTTAAATCAAAAATACCCAATTCATCTGCATCTTCATCACAATCTAACAATGGTTCTGTAGGTGTAGTTAAATCTGGAATGGTATTAATATTTAAATTAAAACTGGTAATTTGTGAACATATAACTGGCTGAAATCCATTTTCAACTCTTACATAAATTACTTGATTGAAAGCTTGTGTGTTTGTGTAAGGACTCATTAAAGCATTTGTTCCAGATTCTGCATCTACTAAGGTTTCATGAAAAGTTATGTTTACATCAGAAAGACTTTGGTTATTAATTTGTGGAATTAATACATTAAAATCGAAGTCGTTATAAAAGCCTGTATTGTTGGTATTATCGCACACATTAATATCATCTACATTTAAGTTTACATCTGCTAATTCTTGAGATATTAACTCAAAACTAGCTGTTTCAAAGCAACCTGTATCATTAAGGTTTTCTATTCTAACCCAAATTTCTTGGTTTTGTGAAACTGACTGATAAGCAGTAAGATTTTGAATTGCTGAAACATTCGTATTGGCATCATTTTCATTTAAGTGATAACTAATAGCAAAACTTTCAACTGCATTATTTCCTAAAACTAATGGTGTTTGTTGAGTTAAATCAAAAATTGAAAGTTCTGAAACGGCATCACTACATTCAACTAAATCATTGACTTCGTTGGCAATTTCTACATTATTAATCGATAAATTGAAACTATCTATCACATAGCAACCCCCGTTATTTTCATTATTGGTAACTCGAATATAAATGGTCTCTTCCGTATTTGCACTTTGTAAAGCATAGTTAGTAAGGTTGGAAATAGGGTTTACACCATTATCTGCATCTACAATGCTATTGTGATAAGTAACTTGAGCAATATCTGTATTTGGTGTGTTAATTGAATTGATATTATTAATCGTCAAATCGAAGGTTTGCGAATTACTAAAATCTCCACACAGGCTTACATCTTCTAAACTATTTATTTCTGGAGAAATATACTGACCAACCATAAAGCTTGAAGTTTCAAAACATTCTGGAGCATCATTATTACTAATTCTTACAAAAATTTCTTGAGTATTAATTCCACTAGGTAAATTGTAATTGTTTGAATTTAAGATGGGGTTGGTGTTTAATTCAGCATCAGATAAGTTAGTAAAGTAATTGATGCTATAATTTAAGTCTGATTGATTCGCGCCAAAAATACTTGTGTTTTGGGATGTCAAGTTAAATCCATTTTCAACAGCAGTATCATCACTACAGAAGAATAAATCATTAATTTCATTAGGAATTTCTACATTATTAATGGATAAATTGAAACTATCAATAACAAAACAACCCCCATTATCTTCATTATTAGTTAAACGAACAAATATATTTTGAGAAGTA
This sequence comes from Psychroflexus sp., assembly GCA_965662165.1. Lineage (GTDB taxonomy): Bacteria > Bacteroidota > Bacteroidia > Flavobacteriales > Flavobacteriaceae > Psychroflexus. The sequence continues at coordinate 27,435 of CBFIGU010000007.1, read as the reverse complement.
ATTCCATTAGGAATTACATAATTATCTAAGTTATTAGTAATCGGGTTTAAATTGGCTTCTGCATCAGATTCGTTATAAAAGAAATTAATCGATGTAATTCCAGGATTTGGTGTATTTACTGAAGTGGGAGTGATGCTGGTTAAATCGAAGGTTTGACTTCCTGTAAAATCACCACAGCTGCTTAAATCTACTAATTGATTAATTTCAGGTTGTGGGTAAATTTCAGCATTAACTTCCTTTGTGGTAAAACAACTCTGATCAAAACTACTGCTTAGTCTAATCCAAAATGGAGTTGATGTAGATATAAAGGCACTTGGATTAGTTATTGGGTTTAAATTGGCTTCTGCATCTGCTTCAGTTTGAAAATATGTAACACTATATCCTGAAGCATCATTGAATTGATATACAGTATTTTCTACTTCAGTTAAGTTAAAGGTAGCTAAAGAAGTATCTTCGGCTTCACAGGCATTTAAAGTAGGAATAACAAAGTTTAAGTTGGGGTCTGCAATTCCAATTTCAAAACTAGAAGTTACAAAAGTTTGTGCATTACCAGTTAAGGCTTCTTCTACACGAATCCAAACCGTAAGGTTTTCACTTTGTAATTCTGTTGCATTGATTCCGAAATTTTCTGGATTTTCTATGGCATTGGTTCCTGCATTTGCATCAGCTTCCGTCAAGAAATAATCTACATTAAAGTTATTTGGATTTTGTGTACCAAGTACAAAACTATCGTTTGTTCTTAGGTTAATATCAAATTCATTCACGGGTGGAAGACAAATCAACAAGTCCTGTATTTCATTGATATTATCTGGATTAGGTACGGGTATAAATTCTACGTAAATTGAATCAGAACTATTACAATTGGCTAAAGTTGAATCTTCTTCGCTAATAATAAAAATTTCGTAATTACCTGTTTCAGTAATGTCTAAAGTTAACTCGGTTTCGCCTTCAATTAATTCACCATCTTTATACCATTCTATATTAAAATCGCAGGCGCCTTCTAGGCTACCTTCAAAAGCTTCAGCGGTAAATACGTCCCCTTCAAACAGTGGCTCTGCATCGGTAAAGAAAATATCATCTCCTAAATTTGCTCCTAAGTTAAAACTTCCACCTTCTAAAAATACGTAAGAATCAAAGGCACTATCGCCATAATCGGCCACCATAATTTTCATAGTGTATACTTCACAAGGAATTACATTTGCAGTTGCGGTAAGTACTTGTGTTTCTCCACCTAAAATATGATAGGGTGGGTCGTTTTGGTTATACAAACTTGAAATAGCAAATTCGCCTAAACTACCTGCAGGACAACTGGGGTTAGGATGTATGTTGGTTGGTGTAGTGGGGATTAATCCGTTACCGCTTCCATCGTCTAAAGTAGCTATATTTAAACCTCCTAAATCTAAGTCTATAGCTGGGGTGTTTGGATTAGCATCATTATTATAAAGATTACTGTTATCAATTCCAGGTCCGCTTAAAATAAAAGCAAAGGTGTCTGCGAAATTACAAACGAAACTATTAGTGCCTCCATATTCGTTTGAAGCAAAAATGTAATTAAAACTAATTTCATCTTCGTAGGAACTGAATTCAAATTCAATTACTGTTGCATTGTTGCTCACCCCAGAGCCTTGATTTCCAGTTGCAAGAGTTGCTAATTCATCTTCTCCTGGCCAATTTTGTGCTGAAGTTCCACTTTGAGTTGTTACGCCTTCAATATTACCAGATCCAATCACAATCCCATTTTCAAAAGGAAAATCGCTACAATTTTTTGAAAAATAACCTATACTTTGATTTGATGAGTCGTAAATATTTAAATTGTTAGGTGAGTTGATGTTATCTACTATTGCACAATCTCCAGCAATAAATACTTCAGATACGAGCTCTTCTAAGGTATATTCATCATCTACTTCATTCACGTTAATGGTGTCGTTTCTAATCTCGAAATCAAAATTTATACTTTCTTGGCAACCTTGTGGCTCGGTTACAGTTAAAGTAGCATCAACTTCTCCAAGTTCTGTAAAAGAGAGCTGAACATTTTCTCCAGTGTAATCGTTTCCATCAATTTCCCATTCAAAATTCAGTTCGTTTGCAGGTAAGTTGTTTGAAGTTAAAGCAGAGCCTGAAAAAGTTAGTAATTCTCCAGCTCTAAAATATTCGGTTTCATCTGAAGATTCGCAAGTAGTAATTCCGTCGATGCTTACTTCTGGAAAAATATCAGGACAAGGGTCACCACAAACAAATTGGGCTCCAAACCCAATGTTGATTATAGCAGGAATAAACTCAGTGCTGAATTTTAGGGTAATACATCCAGTTGCGTTTGAAGCTATATAAGATGGATTTGGTGGCAAAGCATCACTAACATATTCAAAAAGAAGTGGAGCATTTGTACTGTTACCATTGTAAATTTCTAAGGTACTAAAGGTGGTGTTTAAGCTAAAACTAGTAAACTCTAAGGTAATTACTTCTTCTACATCATCAGGACAAATGGTTAAGACTTTTTCTTGATTACTTAGATTTCCATCATTATTATTGAGTACTAAACTTGCATTGCACGTGTCTAGTTGGTCATTATCGTTAAAGTCTGAAGTCCAGTTAAAATCTTGACTAAATCCAACTGTGAATGTTAGAAATGTGAATAGAAAAAAGTAGAGATATTTCATTTAAATAAATTTTGTTAAAAATATGAAAAATAAAGACATAGCCACCAACTTAAAGTGATAATACTTCAGGGAAAAGTTTTTTGAAAAAAATTAGACTTAGCTTACCGATTTTAAAGCTTCAATAGGAAGTCTAGGGTGTCAATCCCATCAGCATAATCCCAAAGTTGGGGATGCTGAGACTGTCCGAAAGCAACATTAATTTTATGAGAGAAATCTTGATTACCAACAACGCATTGCAATTTCTCTTCGTTATGAGTAATCCAGCTTTCTAGACTTTGTTGATCTTCATAAAATTCATAAAATAAACAACCAATTGGAGATGATAGGCTTTGATCTTCTTTTAGAATTACAAAATTGTTATCGAATAGCTTTACGCTACTCATTAGATATACAGCTTTATTATAATCGTAATTATTGGTGTATTTATCATGTTGTAAAACAGTTTGTTTGTGAAAAATCCCTTCATAAAACGATGTAAAATTATAACCTTTAGGTACCATTAGTTTAGAAACACTTCTGCACCCTAAACCAAAATATCTAAAGATATCTTCTGCTAAATTAGCAAAGTCTTCTTGGGTTTCCTTACCTGATAAAACAGCGATACTATTTCTGTTTTTTCTAATAATACTTGGTTTTTTTCTGAAATAATATTCAAAATAGCGTGCGGTGTTATTACTTCCTGTTGCAATAACCGCATCAAAATTTTTCAACTGATTTTCGGTGAGCTGAATTCTACTTGTAAAAGAAGCATCTTCGCGAATTAAGAATTTAGCAACCCAATGAATTAATAATTTATCTTTAGAAGAATATTTTGCAATTAAATGATGCCCAGAAATTAAAACACAGATTATATCGTGTAAGCCTACTAATGGAACATTACCTGCGAGAACTAAACCAACTAATTTTGGCTCAGTATTTTTAAAATTATAATCTTTTAGCCATTCATTTAAATTGTTTTTGGTAAGTGCTTTACTCCATGAGTTTAAACAAAAAAGAACTTCATCTTCTGTAAACCAAGAGTTATGGTGTTTTGCATTTTGTACATGCAAAGCTAATTCTTGATGTAATTCATCTTCAAAAATGGGATCATCTAATTTATTTTGCTCAAGAAAAACATGAAGGGATTCACCTAACTTGATTAATGAATTTATTGTGCTTTGCACCCTATCTGGCTTTGCCATAACTAATTTTCTGTGTATTTTTGAAACAAAATTACTTAAAAAAAGAAAGATGGCTATCAAGATAACAGATGAATGTATAAATTGTGGAGCCTGCGAACCAGAGTGTCCAAATACAGCTATTTACGAAGGTGCAGATGATTGGCGTTATGCTGATGGAACAGATTTAGAAGGCAATATTGTACTTCCAAACGGAAAAGAAGTAAATGCGGAAGAAGCTCAAGAACCTATAGACGATGAAGTTTATTATATAGTAGCAGATAAATGTACAGAATGTATGGGTTTTCATGAAGAACCACAATGTGCAGCTGTTTGTCCTGTAGATTGTTGTGTTCCTGATGAAGAACACAAAGAGACCGAAGAAGAATTATTAGGGAAGCAATCTTTTATGCACAAAGATTAGTTTTTATCACATACAATTTAAATCCGATGAATTGTTATGAAGTTCATCGGATTTTTTATTGATCTCTATTGAAGTTTAATTACTGGAATTAGGTAATTTTATATAATCGGGTAAAACTGATTTCTTGGTTTCTTCTTCTACACTTTCTTTCTCTTCTTGGTCTTGCTTTCTAGCTTTTTGGTTAATTATTTTACGCAATAAATCTCTAAAACTTTGAAAGTCTACACTATAAGACAAGCCTATTCCCTGTGTGTAAGCTAATTCTTCTCCTATAAATTGTATGTCACTTTCTCTATTAAAAGCATTGGCTCTTAACGAACCAGACTTATTGAGCAATAAATTTATTTCTACATCTCCAAAAACAAAACTTTCTGTAGTACCACCAACGGGAACTCCAAAGCGTCCGTTTATTAAAACCCGATCGCTAATTTGAGTTTGAAAACTCATGCCTACACGATCGCCCGTTTGGTTTTGATCTGGAGTACGTTGCGCTTGGGTATAATCTAATCCTACTTTAAATTTACCTTCATTGTCTGTAAACAACTTGTCAATTAATCCAGATGCACCTTCCACTAAATTACCTGTAATTGCACCTTGTCCACCAATACCATCCATATTATAAAAAGTTCCCTGAGCAACAAGAGAAATGGCTTGTATTTCTGTATTTTCCCTTCCTTGAATACGATAGTCTAATTCTGATTTAATGATGGAAGATAAATTTGGATAATCAATGTCAAAATTAATATCAGGCTGAACTAATTCGCCATTTAAACTAATTTTTACTTCAACAGGAATATCTCTGTTAATACTCGGGTTTTCAAGAATCATAGCGGGGTTAGCTTGTGTTCTGTAAATGGCTTCTACATTCATATTTGCTTGTAAAGGATCGCCATCCCATGTAAGCGTTCCACCTGGAACTACACTAAATTTTTTATTAACCAATCCAGCATACTTAAAATCGTAAATACCTTCTTTAGCTTCAAAGTCACCAAACATATTAAATTTACCATTGGTATCAATTTCAATCAAGAGGTTACCAGTCCCGCGGCCTCGAAGTGTGCTACCACTTTCTTGATCAACAACAATTTCAACTTCTGCATCTTCAGTAATGTCCAAATCAAAGTTTAAGCTCAAACCCTTAACATCTCTAATCTGTAGACTTTTTCCTTCTGCTTTTGCTTGTTTATCGGCTTCAGTTAAAAAATAAATAAACGAAGCATCGGTTAGAAATTCAGAATCGTCCAATGGTATTCTAAATAAGGTGTTGTTATTTGTAGTGGCGTTTACATTAATTTCTAAATCGTCTGTAGGTCCAATAATTTCCGCATAACCCGTAATAAATGCAGTTCCATAATATAATTTGCCATCTTCAAATTCAGTATCTAAAGTAACGTAATTTGTACCGCTAATGTTTAAATCTAGTTCCCAGTCAGAAAAATTATTGTGTCCTATTAAACCGTCTAATCTTGCGGTGCTTTGATACTTAGTGTCTTGCAATTCTACGTCTGTAAAAATGAATGCATTTTTAAAAACATTGATTTTGTTGGTGCCTAAAAAATCATAATCGATATTTAAGTAGGGAACTTGTAATCCGCCATTTTCTAGCTGAAAAGCTCCTTCAATATTTGGAGAAGTAAGCTCTTCTGTAATGCTAACTTCACCATTTATAGTTCCCCTAATTTTATCGATAACTTCACCACCTAAAGGAGAAAAAACAGCTAAGTTTAAGTCTTTTGTTATTAGCGATGCATCAATAAACTGTGTATTGTTTTGTTTAAATATTTCGCCTTTGGTCTTAAATAGGGTGTCGTTTTCTCTGGTTAAATTGGCTTCAATATCAAAGTTTTCTAAACCTTTTTTTCCGTTGGCAAATAAATCTAACTTGCCGAGTGGTGTTTTATTAATACTAAAATTATCAATTTTAAAATCTACGTTAGGTTGGTATTCACTTTCGTCTTGAAATAAACTTGCTTTACCGTTTACTCTACCATCTAAAGCAAGACTATCTATAGAAGGTGTAATGGTGGTTAATTCTACTTCTTTAAAATCTAAAGAAACATTTTTGTAGGTAGAATCTCGAACAATCCCGTTTAGTTTTACATAACTGTCTTTATGGCTAGCCATAATTGAATCGAATTCTATATTTTGGAAGTTTTCTCCAATAATCATTCGGTTGTTTTGCAGTCTATCTTTTTTAATTTTCCATTGGTAGTTTTTTACCTTGAAATCAGAATTTTGAAGACCGAAGATTAATTCACCTTGTTCTGTAGAAGTTTGGTATAACTTCAATTTGTATTCATCTTGATCACTTTTGCCGCCAATTGCATTTGCTTTTATAAAAAGGGTATCGTTTTGGGTTTGGTTAATGATCTCAAGATTTTTTGCTTCGTAAATGGGTGTTTTAATTTTATCGATGTTTACTAAAGTATTGAGAAGCGGGTCTTTATTATCTATTTGTAGATTAATGTTAGTGAACACATTATTGTAGGCTTCAATTTCTGGGGAAACAAAATTTAGCCGAAAATAATTATCATTAGCTACAATGCTTCCTTCAATTTTAGTTCCAGGGTCAAATCTAATCTCAGGGAAAATGGCTTCAACAATCTTACTGTTTATTTCAAATTCAAAATCAACGTAGGCAAATTTTTCTAATGAAGCTGGTTTCTTTCTATAGTATAGATTTCGGAATGCATTTACAGTAATTTCTGGTAATTCAGTTAATTCAAAAATACCAGATAAGCTACCTTGTATAGCATCTGGAGAGTTTACTTCAATAGATTTTACATCTTCATTTATTGAAGAAGTAAGCTTTAAATCACTAAATTCTAATAATTCATTTTCATTTCTATAGATAAAATTATTTAGTTCAATTTCTCCTATTAAATCGTTTAGGTTTTTCCCTTGCATATCAATTTTTACATTTCCAGCTATTTCAGAAATGCTATCTCTTGTAAAGAGTTTAGTTTTCTTTAGATTCAAGTAATTGATTTGGGCTTCAAAATTGTATTTGTTTTGTTCCTTATCTAGGTTTATTAAACCTGTAAAGTCCATATTCATATTTTCATCTTCAATTTTAAAGTAGCCGTTAAATTGGGGTTCTTTTAGCTTTCCATTTACATTAATATTTTGGTAAGTGTAATTATTAACTTCAATACGCTCTATATTTCCTTGTAATTCTGTATCTAAAAATTGTCTTTCAAATCCTTTACCATCAATACTTAAATCAAAACTTACTTTTCCTAGTTTATCTTCAATTAAAAGTTGATTTAATAAAACATTATCAAAGCTTAAATCGCCCTGATATTTTACATTTTCTTTGTCGTCTAAATTGGTGAAATTTAGCTTTACATCTGCATCACCAATTTTGGTTTTTGCCTTAAAGTCTGAGGTTAGATCAACTCCCTTTAATAAAGTATAACCTTGTATGTTAAAAACACCAAAACGACTCAATTCTTCTGGTAAATTTTCACCTAAAAGCCTGGGAAGTAAGTTCGCTAAGTCTGAATATTGCGTTTGTAATTTTGCAAAATCTCCTTCTAAACTAAAATCTTTTTCCCTATCCATCATATTATAGAAATACAATTTCTGAGCTTTAATTTCTGAATTTTTTAAGCCTTTTAAATCAACATTATTTAAAGTAAATTCATTTAAAGTTCCATCTAAATCTCCATTAAATTGAAGCTGTTCTCCATATCCAAATTCATTGTAAAATTTAGCTAAATCTGAGGTAGATAAATCAGAATTACGAAAGCTAGCATCCCAGCGCACCTTATTATTAAAGTCAGAAAAGTCGCCATATTCGTAATTAAGTATAATGTCTGCTTTTACGGAAGAAACATCGGTCACTAATTCTAATTTCTGAAGCTGAATTTGGGTAGGTGAGTAGCTAAAGTTTGTACTTAAATCTTTGATGTCGAAAGTTCTTCCTGTTTTTCCAGTTAATTTTCGAATACGAGAGGTTACATTGCTTCCTTTAACCTTTAGGTTTTCTGCATCAAGGAGCATATTCGAAATGCTAAAAAGTTCAGGTTCTTCTCTATCGTAATCAGTAAAAGAAAAGTGTGTTTCGGTAGCCAAAATAAAATTAGCTGTTAGTTGAAATGGCTTTGAATTAGAAAGTGAATCTTTTTCGTTTTGAGTTCTAAATTGATCAATAAACAAGTTCAAGTTATCATTATCTTCTCCTTTATAACGAACTAAATTGAAACGCAACTTTTTAATTTCGGTATTATTGAGTTTAACTTTATTGTTCCAAAATGAAGCCAAGCTAAGTAAGGAAGTAGAAAAGCGTTTCATGTAAATCAGCGTGTCTTTTTGGTGGTCTTCCACAAAAACTTCCTTTAATCGTATTTCACCGTTTAATTTAATTTGAAGCGCATCAACATCAATATTAGTGTTGTATTTGGTATTTATTTTTTGGGTTAATTTTTGGGCAGTATAGCTCTGCACTTTAGGAATGGTAAAAATGACAACCACCAAAAGCAGCAATAACAAAAGGGCAATAATTATTTTGCCAAGTATGCGAGCGAACTTTTTAATAGCTTAAGGTTTTGGGTGAATCGTAAAGGTTTTCAAATATATAGTTTTTTAAAAACAAGGCTTTAAATAATTTCAATTCTGATACAAATTTAGTTAGCTTTGCCTGAATAATTGCTATAATCCATGCCAAACGAAAATAATTCTCCTACTTATATCTTAGGCATAGAATCTTCTTGTGATGATACTTCTGCTGCGGTATTAAAAAACAAGCTACCATTAAGTAACGTAGTAGCAACCCAAAAAGTACACGAAGCTTACGGAGGAGTAGTACCCGAATTAGCATCTAGAGCGCATCAAAAAAATATTGTTCCCGTTGTGCATCAAGCCTTAGTAAAGGCAGGAATAGAAGCAAAACAATTATCTGCAATTGCCTACACACAAGGTCCAGGATTAATGGGTTCTTTATTAGTTGGAGCTTCATTTGCAAAATCTTTTGCCATGGCATTAGGGATTCCTTTAATTGAAGTAAACCACATGCAAGCGCATCTTTTAGCACATTTTATTGAAGATGAAGAGCAAAAATCACCTTCTTTTCCTTTTTTAGGAATTACTATTAGTGGCGGTCATACTCAAATTGTTAAAGTGAACTCCGCTTTTCATATGGAAGTAATTGGAGAAACTTTAGACGACGCCATAGGTGAAGCTTTTGACAAGTGTGGAAAAATGATGAAGCTTGATTATCCAGCTGGTCCCATTATCGATAAACTTGCTCAAAAAGGAAATCCATTCGCTTTTAAATTTTCAAAACCGAAGGTAAAGGGCTTAAATTTTTCATTTAGCGGTTTAAAAACAGCTGTATTGTATTTTCTTCAAAATGAAACAAAAAAAGACCCCAATTTTATAGATAATAATATCAATGATATCTGCGCATCTTTCCAATTTACAGTGGTTAATATCTTAATGGATAAAATAAATGCAGCCATAAAAGAAACTGGCATAAAACATGTAGCTATTGGTGGTGGCGTTTCTGCAAATTCTGCTATTCGAAAAGCCTTGTTGGAAGCCCAACAAAAGGGAAAGCTTTTAGCTTATATTCCTAAATTTGAATACTGTACAGATAATGCAGCAATGATTGCTATAGTTGGCTATTATAAATTCTTAGAACAAGACTTTACAAATAAAAGTTTAGCAAAAGCACGACTTAAAATCTAACTGAATATCAAAATAAAACTCACTTATACATTAATATATAGACAAACCGACACATGAAAAAAATTTTATTATTTACACTAGTTTTTACTTCATTAAATTTCTACGCTCAAAACAGATTGTTTAATCAATCTTTTAATGAGTTGAGCAATTTTGGCTTAACTGAAGCAGAAATATCAGAATTAGAAGAAGAAGGAGAATTAGTGGTTTTTAATGAAGCGAAACACAATACAAGTTTAGCTAAAGAATTATTTAATAAAAAAATTGGTAAAAAACATAAAACCGAAACCAGTACAGGTAAAAAAACTTACGAAGTTGTCGCAGAACGTGAAGTGAGACACTACAGAATAAATTATATATTTCTTGATGGAAATAAAATGTCTCAAAAAGCTGTTTTTCGATTAAGAGATAAAATTAATGAAATGTTGGATAAAGGTATTCAATTTGAATCTTTGGCAAGACAATATTCTATGGATAACAATTCTTATAACGGCGGTGATTCTGGCTGGTTTAAAGAAGAACGAACTGTTCCCATATTTTTTAAAGCCATCAATAATCCGAAGTTATTAGCGAACGAAGTTTATGAAATTGATTTAAAAGAAGCCAACTGGTATTATTTGGTTCAAAAAACCTTTACCCCTTCTGATATTCGTGAAATATTGGTCTTAATTAAAAACTAAACATGCAACTTTTTTATCATCCTTTGCTTCATCAAGACCAACAACAAGTTCAGTTTTCTAAACAAGAAAGCCAACACATTGTGAAGGTCTTGCGTAAACAAATTGGAGATAAAATTGAAGTAACCAACGGAAAAGGAGATTGGTTTTTATGCGAAATTATAAACGCCCAACCTAAATCTTGTGGGATTCAAATTTTAGAGCATCAACAACATGCTAAAAATCATGATTACTATTTGCATATGTTAGTTGCACCTACCAAAAGTAATGATCGGTTTGAATGGTTTTTAGAGAAAGCTACTGAGCTCGGAGTCGATGAAATTACACCTATTCTTACTGAAAATTCCGAAAGAAAGCGTATTAAACTGGAACGTTACGAGAAAATTATTCTAGGTGCTATGAAACAATCTTTACAGTTTCATTTACCAAAGATTAATAATTTAACCCCTTTTGAAGATATATTGCAAGTTGAAGCTCAGCAAAAATTTATTGCTCATTGTGAAGAACAATTAAAATCAGACTTGTACAAAGCCATAAGCCATCATAAAAGTTACGCTTTGCTTATTGGTCCGGAAGGCGATTTTAGTTCTACAGAAATCGCTGCGGCATTACAAAACAAATTTCAACCCGTTAGTTTAGGTAGTAACAGGTTAAGAACGGAAACCGCAGCTATTGCTGCTTGCCATTCATTTTCAATTAAAAACAGTAACTGATGTCGAAAACTATTTTTGCTGGTTTGTTGATGCTTTTTTCTTGTATTGGATTTAGTCAAGATATTGCGTTATTAAAATATCAAGGTGGAGGTGATTGGTACAGTAATCCAACTGCTTTACCTAATTTAATTTCCTTTAGTAATGAACAAATAGGGACAGACATTAACCCCAAACCAATTACAGTAGAAACAGAAAGTCCTGAACTTTTTAATTACGCTTTTGTATACATGACAGGTCATGGTAATGTTTATTTTTCTGAAGAAGGCGCTCAAAATCTAAGAGCTTATCTTCTAAGTGGTGGCTTTTTGTTGGTAGATGACAACTACGGGATGGCTCCTTATTTTAAGGAAGCGATTAAAACGGTATTTCCTGATAAAAAATTAGTAGAATTATCAGCTTCACATCCTGTATTTAGTGCTCATTTCAATTTTGAAAAAGGTTTGCCCAAAATTCATGAACACGATGGTTTACCGCCGCAAGCTTTTGGTTTATTTGATGGTGATAGATTGATGTTGCTTTTTACTTACGAAAGTGATTTAGGCAATGGATGGGAAGATCCAGAAATTCATAATGACCCTGAAGAAGTTAGATTAAAAGCCCTAAAAATGGGAGCTAATATTCTAAAACACGTTTTTACACAATAAAATTCCAATTATGAATGAACTTAATCAAGTTGAAGGTTTTTTAGAGAAATTCAATTTTAACTACAAACGTATCCAAAACGAAATTAAAGTTAGATTACACTTTGGCTTAGAATTCACGATCCATTCAAATAAATCTAATCAAATTATCCTTAAAGATAGAGTAGTAGCTTGGAATTTTTTAACAGGTATTGTTGAAATGACCTTAAAACATGCTTTAATCTATAGTTTCTTTGGATTGCTAGTAGGTTCCATACTAACCTACTTCTTAAATGATGTTATGCCTCAAAAAACAATTATATTGTGTTTGGTAGTGGTTTTAATTTGGATGGTATTTTGGTTTCTTTATTATTTAGTAGTCTCAGAACAATTTAAACAAAGTATCTATAAACTTCATAAGGACTAATTAAAAACGCCCATCAATAGACGGGCGTTTTTAATTAATTCTAAATTAGATTTTTTGTAATAGATTAAGCTTTTAATTATAAAATCTTAGCTGATTATCTAAATCTACAATTCATCTAGTTTCTATCTAAAAACATAGGTGGTTTCTTTACCACTTGGACCCTTAAAGGTTACCTTAAGTGGTCCAGAAATAGGCTTATTAGCGATTACTTTTTCAACATCATCAACATTTTTTACAGGCTCATCATTAATATTTGTAATTAAAATTCCAGTTAAGTTTTCTGAAGCTAATTGTTGAGACAAAACTCTATTAATTCTTACGCCGTAATCTGCATTAAACTCTTTTAATTGAGAAGTAGATGCATTGCTCACTTCAATACCTAATTCGTCAATTTTGTAAACTTCAAAAATACTAAGCTTTACATCGGCTTCCATTTTTTGATTGTCTCTTAAAAATTCTACATGTACAATTTCATCTGGATTTTTAGTACTAATATATCCCGTTAAGTCGGCAAACTTTCTAATTTTTATGCGGTCAATTTTTGTAATAATGTCGCCTTTTTTTAAACCCGCTTTTGCTGCACCAGACAATTCATCTACGCCGCCAACATAGAAACCTTGGGTAATATCTAAATCTAATTCTTTAGCATTTTTTCCATCTAAATCTACACCGCGTACTCCCAAGACTGCTTTCCTTACATTACCAAATTCCATAATATCTTCTATTATTTTTTTGGCATTATTACTAGGAATTGCAAAAGAATAACCAACAAAAGAACCGGTTTGAGATGTTATAGCAGTGTTTATCCCTACCAACTCACCACGCTGATTTACTAAAGCACCACCGCTGTTGCCTGGGTTAACCGCTGCATCAGTTTGTATAAAAGATTGCATGCTTGCTTTTCTGGGATCAAGGTTTCTAGCTTTTGCACTAACAATTCCTGCCGTAACGGTAGAAGTAAGATTAAATGGATTCCCAACTGCTAAAACCCACTCGCCAAGTTGTAATTGATTTGAGTCTCCAAATGCAAGGTATTCTAAGTCTTCAGCATCAATTTTTAATACAGCCAAATCACTTTCAGGCACTTGGCCTAATATTTCAGCTTTGTAAACTTCATTATTATTTAAGGTAATTTCTACTTCAGTTGCACCTTCAATTACGTGATTATTGGTTACAATTAAGCCATCTGGACTAATAATAACGCCAGACCCCATTCCACGAACTGCTTTTCGTTCGGGACCATTACCAAAATGGTACTCAAATATATTTCTAGGGATTCTAGCTGTACTTACATTTTTAACGTGTACCACAGCATGTACAGTTTTTTCTGCAGCTAAACTAAAGTTAGGGAGATTTCCTTCTGTTGTGGTTGGCATATTAAATGCCGTAGGAATTACAGGTTGATTTACAGTTGAATTTTCTGGTAAAGAAAAGGAATTCTCTTTTTCAAAAAAATACTGATAACCAAATAGTGTTAGAGAACCTGCTAATAAACTAACCATAAAAAATCCAAAAAACTTTTTCATAATTATATTATTTTAATTGTGTTTTTAATTTTTTCTAATTCATGCTTACAACGCTAAATTATTTTTATTCGTGTAGCACTAAAATTGTTTTAACTACATTTTAACCCCTTTCAAAACTCATACAAATTGTATATTTGTTTTCTCAATTTGTAAAATTTGAACATTACTTTTTTTAAATATCAAGGAGCTGGAAATGATTTTATCATGATTGATAATCGTGATCAATTTTTCAAAAATGATGCCAAAACAGTTCAACATTTGTGTGACCGTCGTTTTGGCATAGGTGCAGATGGTTTAATTTTATTAGAAAACGATGCTAATCCCAAAGTAGACTTTAAAATGGTCTACTTTAATTCAGATGGTAACGAAAGTACCCTTTGTGGAAATGGTGGTCGTTGTATTGTGGCTTTTGCAAAATACCTGGGTATAATAGATAAGCAATGTAAATTTACCGCTATAGATGGTTTACATACTGCACACTTTGAAGCCAATTTAGTTAGTTTATCTATGCCTGATGTAAATGCTATTGAAACCTACCATCAAAACAGTTATTTTTTAGATACGGGTTCTCCACATCATATTGATTTTGTTAAAAATACTCAACAGATAGATGTAAAAAACGAAGGAAGTCGTATTCGAAATTCTAAGTTATATGGTGAAGAAGGGAGTAACATTAATTTTGTTGAAGTTGGTGATCAACAATTAAAATTAAGAACCTACGAACGTGGAGTTGAAGATGAAACACTGGCCTGTGGCACTGGAGTTACAGCAGCGGCTGTTGCTTCACATTATGCTGAAAAAATAAATATAACCGATGTACCGGTTTCTGCTGTTGGCGGCAATTTAAGGGTTCGCTTTTCTTCTCAAAATGGAAGCTATACCAATATTGCTTTAATAGGACCTGCTGAATTTGTTTTTAAAGGTGAAATACTATGCTAACACTCAAAGGAAATGCAACTTTACTTCGAGCATTAGAGCCAGAAGATTTATTGTTTTTAGAAGAAACTGAAAACAATGAAAATTACTGGCATTTAAGTCATTCGCAAACTCCTTTTTCTAAATACGTGCTTAAACAATACTTAGAGCATTCCTTAGAAGATATTTATACTTCAAAACAATTGCGATTGGTAGTGGCAGATTTAGAAGAAAATGCAGTGGGCTTTATAGATTTATACGATTTTGATCCCAAAAATAATCGGGCAGGAGTGGGCATCATAATTCATGAGAAGTACAGAAACCAAGGTTATGCCACTGAAGCTTTACAATTGCTAATTAATTACGCTTTTTCTCACTTAAATTTGCATCAGTTGTATGCAGGAATTAATCATACCAATCAACATAGTTTGAATTTGTTTAAAAAATCAGGCTTTAGCATTGTAGGGCTTAAAAAAGAATGGAAC
This sequence comes from Psychroflexus sp., assembly GCA_965662165.1. Classification (GTDB taxonomy): domain Bacteria; phylum Bacteroidota; class Bacteroidia; order Flavobacteriales; family Flavobacteriaceae; genus Psychroflexus. The sequence continues at coordinate 12,146 of CBFIGU010000007.1, read as the reverse complement.
TTTTTTAATGGAGCCTATCACGATGAATATTTACTTCAAAAATTAAAAAATGCACTTTAAGAAAATACTACTATTAGTTGCCATAGTTGGTTTAGTAGCCGTAGCAGGCTTCAGTTATTATATTTATCAAACTATTTTTGGACCCAACACTTCATTTAGTGAAGCTGAAAAAGAAGTTTTTATTAAAACAAATGATACTTATCGAGATGTGTATTATAAGTTGAAGCCATTGCTTAAAAACCCTGATGGTTTTCATAAAGTAGCTAATAAAAAGAAATATTCAACCAATGTAAAACCAGGTAGGTATATCCTTACGAAAGGCATGAATAATAATGAATTGGTAAATACCTTAAGAAGCAAGAATCTGCCAGTTCAAGTGAGTTTCAATAATCAAGATTTTCCAAGCCTTCTAGCAGGAAGAATTGCAGAACAGATAGAAGCAGATAGTTTGTCCTTATTAAAAGCAATTACGGATTCTGATTTTTTAAAAGAAAAGAACTTATCGGAAGCTACCCAATTAAATATTTACCTTCCAAATACTTATGAAATGTATTGGAATACTTCTGCCGAAGAATTTAGAGAACGAATGTGGAAGGAATACAATACCTATTGGAACGACTCTCGAAAACAAAAAGCCGAAAAAATAGGTTTAACCCCAAATCAAGTAATAAGTTTAGCAGCAATTGTACAAAAGGAAACCGCTAAAGTAGACGAAAGGCCAAAAGTTGCAGGTGTTTATTTAAATCGGCTTAAAAGAGGAATGAAACTACAGGCAGACCCGACTGTTATTTATGCTTTAAAGAAAACACAAAACAATTTCGATACCATTATAAAAAGGGTTTTATTTAAAGACTTAAAAATAGATTCACCTTACAATACCTACCTAAATACAGGCTTACCACCAGGGCCAATCGCTATGCCAGATTTAACTTCCATTGATGCGGTCTTGAATGCACAAAATCATAATTACTACTATTTTGTTGCAGATTTAGAGCGAGTAGGCTACCATAAATTTGCAAAAAATCTAGCTGAACATAATAGAAATGCGGCTGCTTACAGACGTTGGATGAATTCTCAAAAAGTGTATAGATAAGAAGTAGCAACTTATTATAAATAGAAAACCACTTTTGATTAAAGTGGTTTTTTGTTTAAAGTCATTTTAAATCTAAACTATTGTTTAAGAATTTTCCGTTCTTCTTCCGTAAAAAGTCGTGAATCTACTTTAAATCTAAATCCTTCAGGAATTTCTAACGAAAAACTAGAGCCACGACCTTCAACCACATCTATGGTTAAATGCGTATGTTTCCAATATTCAAATTGTTTGTGATTCATATAAAAATCAATTCCAGCAATTTTTCCTAAGAGAATATCTGACTCATCTACGTAAAAATCTTCTTTTGGAAGTAACATAGGAGCAGAGCCGTCGCAACAACCACCACTTTGATGAAAAATTAAATCGCCATGCTTATTTTTAATCTTTTCAACAAGCTCTGTAGCTTTCTCTGTAATGTCAACTCTTTTTACCATAATTTAATTTCTAAAAGAAACCTAGTTTATTCTTATTGTAATTTATCAACATATTTTTAGTTTGTTGATAGTGATTAAGCATCATTAAATGATTTTCTCTACCAAATCCAGACATTTTATAGCCTCCAAATGGAGCATGTGCAGGATAATCATGATAACAATTAACCCAAACTCGCCCAGCCTTTATAGCTCTAGGTATTTGGTATAATTGATGCGCATCTCGCGTCCAAACTCCAGCACCTAAGCCATACAAGGTATCATTAGCAATTTCTAAAGCTTCAGCTTCGTCTTTAAAAGTACATAAAGCAACTACAGGTCCAAAAATTTCTTCTTGAAAAACTCGCATCTTATTATGTCCTTTTAAGATTGTGGGCTGGATGTAAAACCCGTCTGCGTATTCTCCTTCTGCTTTATAAGCTTCACCACCGGTTAACACTTCTGCACCTTCTTCTTTTCCAATTTTTATATAACTTAAAATCTTATCAAATTGATCATTAGAAGCTTGAGCTCCAACTTGAGTCTTTGTGTTATAAGGATTACCTTGAACAATCGCTTCTGTGCGTTCAATTAAGCGTTTTACAAAATCATCATAAATGTCTTCTTGAACTAATATACGAGACGGAGAAGTACAAACTTCGCCTTGATTAAATGCAAACATTACGGCACCTTCTATACACTTATCTAAAAAAGCATCGTCTTCATTCATTACCGAGTTAAAGAAAATGTTTGGAGATTTACCACCCAATTCCATTGTAACAGGATTCAAATTTTTCGATGCATACTGCATAATTAACTGACCTGTGGTGGTTTCACCTGTAAAAGCCACTTTATCTACTCTAGGGCTCGAAGCTAAAGGTTTCCCTGCTTCTGGACCAAAACCATGAACAATATTGAGCACACCAGCGGGAATAATATCTTTCATTTTTTCTACAAACAATGTTGCTGTAGATGGAGTTTGCTCTGCAGGTTTTAATACTATACAATTTCCTGCTGCAAGTGCTGGCGCAACTTTCCAAGCAAACATAAGTAATGGGAAATTCCACGGAATTATTTGTGCAACTACTCCAAGAGGTTCTTTTATAATTAAAGATACCGTATCTTGATTAAGTTCTGTAGCAGAACCTTCATCAGCTCTAATTACACTTGCAAAGTAACGAAAATGGTCTACTGCTAAAGGAATGTCAGCATTAAGAGTTTCTCGTATTGGTTTACCGTTATCGTAAGTTTCCATGATAGCAAACTCTTCTAAGTTAGCTTCTAGCATGTCTGCAATTTTGTTAAGCATGTTTGATCGCTCAGTAACCGATGTTTTGCTCCAGGTTTGTTCAGCTTCTCTAGCTGCATCTATAGCTTTATCAATATCAGCTTTTTGAGAGCGTGGATATTTTGCAATTAATTGATTATTGGTAGGCGAAGTATTTTCAAAATACTCTCCATCTATAGGGTCAACAAATTCACCCCCAATAAAATTACCATACTTTTCTTGAAAATTTGGTTTAGAATAACTCATATTTTTAATCTTTATATTGTTAATGTGTTAAAATTACAAGAAAGTATCATTGTGAAATTTAAGTATTCTATTTTTATATACAATAATTCTATTAATTTTTAAATTTAACCATTTTGAAAAGCATATCACAGCGACATAGTGAACTCCGTAAAATTGAAACTTTAGTAGAAAACAGAACGGTCTATAGTGCTGAATTTGCAGAGTTGAATATTTATGAAACTCACCAAAAAGCAGAGCATGTTTATTTACAATTTAATTTTCCGATTATTGCTAGTATGCTCACTGGAAAGAAAATTATGCACTTAGAAGAAAAAGCAAGTTTTGACTTTTTACCAGGCGAGTCGGTAGTGCTTGCAGCTGATAAAAAAATGATTATTGATTTTCCAGAAGCAAATTTGAATAATCCTACACAGTGTCTAGCTTTGGGGATTGATTCAACTAAAATACAAGAAACTGTAGACCATTATTCGCAATTAACTCATATTAAAGGAGACCAATTATTACCTGTAGATATGCACTTGTCTGCAATTCACTTAAATAATAATGCAAACGTACAATACCTAATTAATAATTTAATGTCTACGTTTATTTGTGGTAATAAAGCTAAAGATGCGTTGTTAGATTTAATGATAAAAGAATTAATTGTCAGGTTGCTTCAAACCAATGCTAAAATGGCCTTGTTACATGAAACATCTTCTTTATTTGATAATAACCGAATGGCATTTATTGTTAAATATATTCGTAATAATTTGACTGAAAATATTTCAGTAGATTGTTTAGCTCAGAAAGCATGTATGAGCACTTCACATTTTTATAAAACTTTTAAAAATACCTTTGGAGAAACTCCTATAGATTATTTGAATACTCAGCGATTAAATAAAGCAAAAAAACTAATTAGGACTTCGTCTAGAAAACTTGCAGATATTGCCCACGTGTGTGGTTTTAATAGCTCATCATATTTTACAAGAATATTTAAAATGCACGAAGGCATGACGCCTAATCAGTATAGAAATAGTCTTGCTACAAATTAAATACCCCACTTTTTCAATTCCTCCAAGCTTACATAATCCAAAACTTTTTCGTGGCAAGATTCAAGTTTTATGGGTAGTCCATGACCAGCTTCCTTGCTTTTAAGCCAAACCCCCATGCAAACACACCACCAATCTCCATCTTTTAAGCCTGGAAAATTCCATTGCGGTTTGGGTGTAATTAAATCGTTTCCACGTGCTTTATTCCATTCTAAAAAGCCATCGGTTACTCGAGCAGCTACAATATGTAAACCATTGTCTTGTGGTAAATAACTGCAATAACCATCTCGCATTACTCCAGTTATAGGATCTGTAGAACAGGTTTTTAATGCTTTTCCTAATACGTTTTTTTGCATCTTTTTTTTACAAAGTAAACTTGTTTTTAAGGGCTGACTTCATATTTAAGAATACTTTTAAAATGAGTTGTAAGATTAAAAGTTGATAATCGAAATAAAAATAAAATAAAGACACTCATTTTAACCATATTTTTTGCGATGTAATTTAGTAAAATGTTTTTTTTACTTTAAATTGCAGAACATGAAAGAAGACTTACACAGCTATAGAAAATCTTATGAAAAAGCTGAATTAACCAGAGAAAATCTGGACGCCAATCCCTTACAGCAATTTAGAAAGTGGTTTCATGAAGTAGACCAAGCTGATGGTGTAGACGAAGCTAATGCGATGAGTATTTCTACTATTGGTGAAGATGGATTTCCAAAAACCAGAGTAGTTTTACTTAAATCTTATGATGAGAACGGCTTTGTGTTTTATACAAATTATGATAGCGAAAAAGGTAAAGCTATTATTAATAACCCAAAAGTTTGTCTGTCTTTTTTTTGGCCTAGTTTAGAGCGTCAAGTTATTATTAAGGGAGAAGCCAAAAAAGTAGCTTCAACTATTTCAGACAATTATTTTTCATCTCGCCCACTAGGAAGCCAATTAGGTGCAATGGCATCTAACCAAAGTAAAGTTATTGAAAGCCGAGATGTATTGGAAGAAAAGTTAAAAAATTTAGAAGAAAAATATAAAAACGAAGAGCCCGAACGACCAGAAAACTGGGGTGGATTTCTTGTTCAACCTGAATCTATTGAATTTTGGCAAGGAAGACCTAATCGATTACACGATCGTTTTTTATTTAGTTTAGTAGATGACTTAGATTGGAAGATTGAACGCTTAGCACCTTAGTTTATGAAAAGACTTATTTTACTGAGACACGGAAAATCATCTTGGGATGGAAACTTACCTGATGAAAAAAGACCTTTGCAGGAAAGAGCTATTAAAGATGCTAAATTAGTAGCTCAAGCTTTTGAAGAACATACCGACTATAAATTTACCGTTTGGTCAAGTAAGGCTGTAAGGGCAAAAACTACAGCAAAATTAGTTGTTGAAGAATTACAGAATAGAATAGAAGACTTTCATATAAAAGAAGAATTTTACACTTTTGATGCTTCAGAAGTGCTTAAGTTAATTCGTGAGTTGCCTGAAGAAGTAGAAAATATGATGTTAGTGGGCCATAATCCTGCTTACACTCACTTAGTCAATTATTTTTGTAAAGATGTAGAAATTTCTAACCTACCCACATCAGGATTAGTTGAATTAGAATTCGATACACCAACCTGGAGTGAATTAAAAAAAGCTGATTTGAATTTACATTTATTCCCAAAACATCTTCGCCAATAATGGAAAGACAAAATAAGTACATCAATAGAGAGCTTAGTTGGCTTAAATTTAATGCGCGCGTTCTACAAGAAGCAGAAGATAAAACAGTTCCATTAATTGAAAGACTTCGGTTTTTAGGAATTTTCTCTAATAATTTAGATGAATTTTTTAGGGTTCGTTATGCAGCTATCAAGCGAATTGAAAACAGTGCAACTGGAAAAGGTAAACGATTATTAGGCGGAATTAGCCCAAGTAGATTACTTAAAGAAATTACGCAAATCGTAATAAAACAACAGGCTGATAGTTTAGATATTTTAAGTGAAATACAAGAACAACTCAAAGAACACCATATTTATATAATTCGTGAAGATGAAGTAGATGAAGCACAAGCCAAATTTCTTAAAGAGTTTTTTCTTCAAAAAGTAAGTCCAGCACTTGTAACCATCATGCTTAACGATTTAGATGACGTTCCTAAATTAAAAGATTCTGCAGCTTACCTAAGCGTGAAAATGATTCAAAAGAAAGGTAAAAAGCTAGAAAACAGGTACATTTTAATTGAAATACCTTCAAGTGTAAATCGATTTGTGGTTATACCTTCAGCGAATAATAATCAATATGTTATTTTACTTGATGATTTAATTCGTTTTAATTTAGATAGTATTTTCAATATTTTCGATTATGAATCTATCTCAGCTCACATGGTTAAAATTACCAGAGATGCCCAATTAGATTTAGAAGGTGACTTCAATAAAAGTTATATCGAAAAAATTATGGAAGGCGTTAAAGACCGAGTTGATGGAGACCCGGTTCGATTTGTCTACGATAGCTCTATAGATCAAGATACCTTAGATTTTATGCTGGACAAAATGAAAATTGATAACGAAGACAGCATCATACCGGGTGGAAGATATCATAATAGAAGAGATTACATGAAATTTCCAGATCTTGGGTCAAAACATTTATTGTATGATAAAATTGATCCTTTACCCATTTCTGGGCTTAGTCTTAATGGTAGTTTATTAAGAAGCATAGAAAAGAAGGATTATTTATTATACGCGCCTTATCAAACCTTCTCTTATGTTGTAAAGTTTCTGCGTGAAGCTGCGTTAGATCCCAAAGTAAAGTTCATTGGAATTACAATTTACAGATTAGCTGAAGTTTCTCACATTGCTAGTTCTTTAATAAACGCTGCAAAAAATGGAAAAAAGGTTACTGTTTCTATCGAATTACAAGCTCGTTTTGATGAAGCCAATAATATAAAATATGCAGAGCGTATGCAACGTGAAGGCATACATTTAATATTTGGTGTTACAGGATTAAAAGTGCATGCAAAAGCTTGTTACGTAGAGCGATTAGAAGACGATAAAGTAAAACGCTACGGATTTATAAGTACAGGTAACTTCAATGAAAATACCGCTAAAATATACACAGATTATACCCTTTTTACTGCCGATCAAGGAATTTTAAAAGACATCAAAAAAGTATTCGAATTTTTTGAAGTTAATTACAAAGTAAAAAAATACAAGCATTTAATTGTAAGTCCACATTATACCAGAGATCGTTTTGAAGAGATGATTAACCAAGAAATTCAAAACCATAAAGATGGAAAACCTGCTGGATTGCGATTTAAAATTAATTCACTTTCAGACTATTTAATGATTGACAAATTATATGAAGCCAGTAGAGCAGGACTTCCTATAAAACTAATAGTTCGTGGAATTAATTGTTTAATCCCCGGCGTTAAAGAAATGAGTGAAAACATTGAAGCTATTAGCGTAGTCGATAAATTTTTAGAGCACCCAAGATTGTATATTTTTGAAAATGCTGGAGATCCTAAAGTTTATATTTCTTCTGCAGATTTAATGACACGTAATCTAGATCATCGTGTTGAGATTAGTTGTCCTATTTATGATTCTGAATTAAAAACCCAACTCTTAGATACTTTCAATATTTGCTGGAAGGAAAATGTAAAAGCAAGAGATTTTTCTAAAGCTAAAAATGCCTACCGAAAAACAAAAGGAGAAAAAGTAAGAAGCCAATTTGCTACTTATGAATATTATTTGAAAAAATATAATGCTTAAAATTTATTAGTTTGCTTAAAATCGAAAAATACGCTGCCATAGATATAGGTTCCAATGCTATTAGATTATTAATATCTACGGTTACTACTCCAGAAGATAAGCCTACTCACTTTAAAAAAACTTCTTTAATTAGAATACCCATTCGTTTAGGTTCTGATGTTTTTGTTAATAAACGAATTTCTGATGCTAATTATAAACGCATGCTTAAAGCCATGGAGTCTTATAAATTGTTAATGGAATTACATCAAATTTCAAAGTATAGAGCATGTGCAACATCAGCTATGCGAGATGCCGAAAATGGAGATCAATTAGCCAAAGAAATTCTAGACAAAACAGATATTAATATAGAGATTATTAATGGAGACGATGAAGCAGCCATTATTGCAGCTACAGATTTACATGACTTAATCAATACAGATTCTACTTACTTATATGTAGATGTTGGTGGTGGAAGTACAGAACTCACAGTTTATCATGAAGGCAAAACAGTAGCTTCAAAATCATTCCAAATCGGAACAGTTCGATTGCTTAATGAATTAGTTTCTGAAAGCGACTGGAGAAATTTCGAAAACTGGATTAAAACTCACACCAAAGAGTTTAGTACAGTTAAACTCATAGGTTCTGGTGGAAACATCAATAACATCTTTAAAAATAGTGGTAAAAAAATGGGCAAGCCTTTGTCTTACTTTTATTTAAGCTCATATTATCAACTATTAAACTCACTAACCTATGAAGAACGCATAGTACAGCTTGGATTAAATCAAGACCGTGCCGATGTAATTGTTCCAGCTACTAAAATTTATTTAACGGCCATGAAATTTAGTAAAGCTAAAAATGTATATGTTCCAAAAATTGGTCTGGTAGATGGTATTGTAAAGTCGCTTTACCAAGCTGATTTAAAATAACAGGTTCAATTACTCTTATTGGTTAAGCAGTAATTTTATCTGAAGTAAAATAGATGAGTGCTATACTAGCTACAGCCACGCCAATACCAATCCAGTTTTTAGTAGTAAGTTTTTCTTTAAAGAGCAAAATGCCCAGTAAAGTAGAAAGAACAACTATGCTCACATTATTGATTACAAATAATAAGGATGAAGGAAATATTTCACTTTTTAAAGCTGAAATAAAGAAGTAAATGGAATAAAAATTTGGAATACCTAGAGCAATACCACCAATAACTTCTTTCAATTTTAATTTTGAATGATCTTCATTGCTCACTTTTTCTTTTAACCAGAATAGCAATCCAAAGCAAGCGGCAAAGAAAAAGATGACCAAAGAAAAATTACCAACTTCAGAAGGTTTCACATAATCTTGTTCTAAAAACTTGATGCTTGTTTCAATAATTCCGCTTCCAAAAAACACCAAAAATGGAAGTAATATTCCGAATAAATTGAGTTTGATATTGGTCTTCTTTTTAAGTGAAACTAAAAGAACTGCTAACAAAGCGAACACAATTCCTATTATTTTATACAGTCCTAAAGGTTCCTGATAATACCAAATTACAAAAAGCACAGGAATAGCAACACTCATTTTGCTAGCCACCGAAACAACGGACATTCCCAATTCTTGCGTAGTTTTTACCATTAAGCTAAAAACAACAATAAAAAGGAAACCTAAAATTAGGCTTCCTAAAAACCATTCTTCATTTAGAATATTACTAATTTTAAAGTTATTGGTATGAATAAAATAACCAATTAAAAACGCTGTAATGTAATTGAATATTAAGGCATGAAGTGTTTTTACATCATACTTTCCTAAAAGTTTAAAAACAAAGTAAATTAAACTTGATGATAATATACTTAAGGCTAAATAAATCAAATTACCGAGCGATTTATATTGAATAAGTCTACCACATCTTCATTTCCGGCTTGTAAATGCCAAGTTTTAATGCCTAGTTGTTTGGCAGCTTCAATATGTTCTTTAGTGTCATCTATAAATAAAATTTCTTCAGGTTTACGAGCGTGGTTTTGCAAAACAAAATTAAAAATGGCATGATCAGGTTTTCTCAATTCTATTTCATAAGATAAATAAAAAGCATCAAAACAAGCTTTAAATTCAGTAAAAGCAGGAACATTTTCTTCAACCCATTGAATATGTAATTCGTTTGTATTGCTTAATAAAATCAGTTGAAATTGATTATCTGCGGCTAAGTTTTTTAAAAAATCTAGTTTATGGGTTGGTAAATCGACTAAAATAGAATTCCAAGCATGTATAAAATCCAATTCGCTTAATTGTGGAAATTTTTCAATGTAGTAAGATATGAAATCCTTTGTTGGAATTAAGCCCATTTCATAGGCTTCATTTTTTATGAGCATTTCCTTAGTAAATTCAGTTATTCCGAAGCGCTTTAAATGTGTTTGCGTAGCAGACTTATCTAGTGTCAAAAAAACATCTCCAAAATCGAACAATAAGGTTTTAATCATTTCTGTAAATTTTTAGTTGGTCTTGATTTATTAACTTTTCTTCTATTAATTTATTTTGTGGAAGAGCAGGAGCTTTTGTGCCTTCATTAAATTTTACCTTTCCAGTAAAAACCCTAGCTTCATCCCACAGATTAGCTTCAATAAATTGTTGTAAGGTAAAAGCACCACCTTCAACAATTAAAGATTGCAACTCGTGTTTGTATAAAATTTGCATTAAAGAGCTAAGTACATCTTGATTGAAGTCTATCGCTTCAGCTTCATAATTTTCAGATTTCTCTAAAGTGAGTTCTTTTTTATGAATCCAAATGTTTTTTGCTTCAGAATTGAAAACATGAGCACTGGCATTTAATTTTAAGTCTGGATCTAAAATAATGCGGGTTGGATTTTTACCAGACCATAATCGGGTAGTTAAACTGGGTTGGTCTGCTAAAACCGTATGAGCACCTACTAAAATGGCTTGTTCTTCACTACGCCATTTGTGTACCAATTGCTTAGATTGTTTACCAGTAATCCAAACAGGAGCTGGATTTTTAGGAAGATTGGGATATAGGTAGGGACTCAAAAAATGATCCTGAGATTCTGCCCACTTTAAAATGATGTAGGGTCTCTTTTTTAAATGAAAACTTAAAAAGCGCTTATTAAGCAATTTACATTCTTCTTCTAAAATTCCAACTTGAACCTGACAACCTGCATCCAATAATTTTTTGATGCCGCGCCCGGCTACTTTTTCAAAAGGGTCAAGCATCCCAATTATCACTTTTTTAATTCCCTTAGCGATAATTAAATCGCTACATGGCGGTGTTTTTCCAAAGTGACTACAAGGTTCAAGGTTTACATAAATACTAGCTTCTTTTAAAAGCGATTGGTCTTTGACTTGTGCAATGGCATTTACTTCGGCATGTGGCTTGCCAGCTTGTTGATGCCAACCTTCTCCTATAATTTTATTTTCGTGAACAACAACAGCGCCAACTAGCGGATTTGGATAAGTGTTCCCCAGTCCATTTTCAGCTAATTCTAAGCAGCGTTTTATGTATTTTTCATTTATATTCACGCCCGCAAAAATAGCATTATAATACAAATGAATTCTATAAAAATACGCACAATTCAAGAAGAAGATAATCCAGTTATAGCTAAACTAATTCGTGAAGTTTTATTGGGACTGGGCGTGCCAAAAGTAGGTACAGCTTATGCCGATCCAAGCTTAGATTGCTTACATGAAGATTATCAAGATGATAGAAGTAATTATTATCTTTTTGAAGTAGACAATAAAGTAGTTGGCGGTGCAGGAATTGCTCATTTGTCTGGAGAAAATGAAAATTTTTGTGAATTGCAAAAAATGTATTTTTTAGAAGAAGCACGCGGTAAAGGCTGGGGACAACTTATGATGAATAAATGTTTAGAATTTGCTAGAGAAAAACAATTTCACAGCGTTTATATTGAAACGCTACCCAGTATGAAAGCTGCACAGAAGTTGTATCTTAAAAATGGATTTGAATACATAGATTCACGACTGGGAAATACAGGGCATTTTTCTTGTACGGTTTGGATGCTCAAAAAAAATTAAAACTCACCTGTAACAAATCAAGGTTTTATTCTACTAATTGTATATAGTAAATTAGAAATTATGAATACGATACATCAGGTTCAACGAGAAGATAATCAATTGCTAACCATAACCCACGTTTTACAATTACTCACATTTGTTACGGGTTTTGGAGGGCTAATTGTGCCCTTAATCATTTGGCTAACCAAAAAAGATGAAATCATCGATATGGATGAGCATGGTAAAAAAATTGTCAACTTTCAATTAAGCCTAATTTTGTATAGCATTGTTGCTATTCCATTATTATTTATTTTGGTTGGCTTTGTAATTTATTTTGCTATTGGGATTTTGGGATTAATCTTACCTATTGTAAAT